>JBGUVV010000060.1:0-14927 GCA_045220525.1 Kiritimatiellia bacterium | reverse complement strand
CCGTAAGCGACCGGGCCGAAAGCGGAGGGGATAAAGGGCTGGCGCGAACGCCGCCCTCCATCCCGCCGAAGTGCAAAAACGCCCGTTTTACAAGGCTTTCGCGGGGTCTGTCCCCATCCAATCCACCGTCGTCGCTGAAGTATCAGAGCCCTGCTTACTCTGTCTTGGAGTAGCGTTCGATTAGGAAGTCGACAACGACAGGCACGAAGTCGTCAATCGTCTTGTATTTCTCCCGATCCGCCTCGTACTTGTCCAGCAGATTGTAGAGCGGACGCACCAGCGCAAAACCCTTCGCTTCAAACATCTCGAGCCGATACATCACCATGTCCGTAAACTTAACGACAACGTATTTCGTCGACCTGTCTTCATACTCCGGCAAGTACGAACGGAAGTAGCGCAACTCGTTCGCGCGGTTGAACGTCTCGCCCCACCAGGTGTGGAAGTTGCCATAGGACTGCCGGCTCATCTTCCCCTTCACCTTCTCGAACTCCTTTTTCAGGCCAGCGAGCGCTTGGGGGCTTTCCCTCTCGACTTCACGGAGAATTCGCCTGTCAGGAGCACGGTTGAACGGATGCGAGAACTCGTGAGGCAATATCTGGACAATTCCCCATTCACTGTGTCCCACAATGGGAGTGTACAAGGTTTCTTCGTCTGAAAGATCGATTGAGCATCCGTAATTGTTGCCACCCGTCATCAACGACAAGACGACTCGCAACGACATCCTGCGTTTCTGCGGACCGTAGTAGCTGCCAAGCCATTCGGGCAAGTGCATATCACTAATCTTCTTGATGGACTCGCCAACAATCGTCCTGTTCGCCTCAGCCCGCGCCACATACCATTCGTCAAATCGTGATGCAGACCTAAAATCAACCAGCTGCCGCCTGACTTTTTCAAGGTCAATCTTCTTCCACCTGGCGTCAAGCCTTTGCGGCCAAGGCTCGAGCGGGACCAGGTATCCCGAAAGGTCTGGCTTTAGATGGACGGACAGGGCTGCGGGCGCGTCGTACCCGATCCCCGATTTCTTCCGATACTCTTTGAACGCCTTTACGGTGGGATGGTTCGTGAAAGAACCAAACCTGTCCTTGATGAGTTTCCGGTCCTGTTCCTTGTATAGTGACAAGGCGTATTCCTCGTATCCCGCAAGATGACAGACCATTGCGATCAGCTCAAAGTTCGGATCGACGCGCACCTCTATAGGTCCCGTCATTGCCGACACTGGCACAACGGCCTCATTTGCATTTGCCGCCGCGCCGACAACAAGCGCGGCAACTGCGATTAAGACGTTTTTCATCCGCATGTTTCCTCCTGTCTCTCCTGCCCTTTGTGGCTCAGAACCCATCCACACACAGCACATTGTCACAGAACCCCGAGGCGCTGCTTGAGCTGCGCCGGGTAGCGGGCGATTCCAAGCGCAGTGCGAAGCGAAACTACCCCGCTGCTGACAAGCCTTTCAAGCGACTGGTCGAGAGTCACCATGCCGTTGTTGCCGCCCGTCTCTATCACGGAGTATATCTGCGCGCTATGACCCGTGGCGATGTGGTTCGCGCTCGCCATAGTGTTCACGAGAAGCTCGCACGCAGGCACCCGCCCGCCATCCTCTCGCGGCAGGAGGTGCTGGGCCAGAACGCCGCGCAGGACGAGCGAGAGCTGACGCCTCGCGCTGTTCTGCTCGTCTGGAGGAAACACCGCAATCAGGCGCTCGACAGCCCCCACGCAGTCACCCGCATGCAGCGTCGTGAAGACGAGATGGCCAGTCTCCGCCGCGCGGAGCGCCGTGCGCATTGTCTCGAGCTCGCGCACCTCGCCAACGAGAATGACGTCCGGGTCTTGCCGGAGCGATTCGACAAGGGCGGCGTTGAAACCCTTCGCGTCCTTTCCTACTTCTCGCTGGTGGACGATGCAACGGTCCGACTTGTGTATGTACTCAATTGGATCCTCGATCGTGATTATGTGGGCGTCGCGCTTGTGGTTGATCATGTCGATCATCGTGGCGAGCGTAGTGGACTTTCCGCTGCCAGTAGGGCCGGTCACGATGAAAAGCCCGTCCCGCTCGTCACTGAACGCCTCGATCCTCTCCGGCACGCCAAGCTCCGCGAAAGAGCGAAAGCGCGAATCGAGCCGCCTCAGGGCGACCGCGCACTCGTCGCTGGAGCGATAGACGTTGAATCGGTATCTGACTCCAGACGGACTCGTCACCGCGCCGTCGATGGACTTCTCGCGCATGAGAACCTCGCGCACGCGCTCCGTCCCCTCGCCTGGTGCAAGCGGAATAGATGTCCGCCCAAGCTCCAGCGCAATAGACTCCACATCGGCCGCGTCGAACGTGCGAAGATCGCCTCTTGTAACGAGCGATCCCTTGACCCTGAAACGCGGAGGAAGCCCAACCGCGAGATGCAGATCGCTCGCGTTGCTCTCCTCGCACATCTCAAACAGCGTTTCCAGCGCCTTGCTCGTCGTCATCATCGCCTCCTTGCCCTCATGTTTTAGTTACCGTATTATACCACAAGTCTGGCTTCCATGGCCAGATTTCGCCACCGTCTCATTCCCCGACGATTTCGACAACGCAGTCCGAACCTCAGGCGGATCTCCGTAAAACCCGATACGAATTGCCCAGGAAAAAGGGACATGGAAAATTCACGGAACGAAAAAGATGTCCTCGACATGTCGCTCAGGCGGCAAGCTGCGCGGCGGCCAAAGAAGCAAGCCCAAGGCGGAGACAACGAGGACTGCAGCCAAAACAACAAGCGCCCACACGAGCATTCCATTCATGCGGCGGCGCGGCGACGGCAGCGAGCGCTCCCCCGGCGAGTCCGCGAGCAGCGAGGGGAATATGCCGCGCCAGACCGAATCGTAGCCGTCGAGAAGGTCGAGCGCACGACACGGTATCCGCAAAGCACACTCACGCAGAATCCTCCGCATTAGCCACGCCGCGAGTCAGCCGCAACCTGGAGCGCGCCCCTCCACCAAATCCGCGACCCGCGATGCAGCGTCAGGAATAGACAGGGAGCGCATCTTCTCGGCCATGACGCGAAGGCGCTCCGGGTTGTTGTAGAGATTCATGAGATAGCGGCAAACCTGACGCGGGGAAAGCTTGCGCTGGTCGCCCTCGTCCGCCGCGCCCTTCTCGGCAAAAGCGTCGGCGTTGTGATGTTGGTGGTCGCGCAAAGCCGTCGGCAGCGGGATGAGAAGCGCAGGCTTCCCGCAGGCCGCAAGCTCGAAGCACGTGGAGGCGCCAGCGCGGGCGACTACGACGTCTGCCGACGCAAACGCCCCGGCCATGTCGCGCTCAAAGGCATATACGCGCGAGGGGATCGACTCCTTGGCATACGCGGCTATAGCCATCCCTTCGTCGGCGGCGCCTGTCTGGTGTATTACGTAAAGCGGCCGCGCCGCCTGGCTTGAGGCAAGCTCGCGTTTCATCATCGAGAGCGACTCGACAAGAAGCTGGTTCACGGCGTGGGCCCCCTGCGAGCCGCCTGTCACGAAAACCGTGAACGCATCTGGCGGTATCGACTGGAAGCGCGTTCCGGATGTGATGTCAGAGCGGACGGGAAGCCCCGTCTTGACCGTCTTTACGCCCGGAAGAAAACGCGATGTCATGTCGAACGAAATCGCGACTGTGTCCGCGAAGCGGGAAAGGAAGTCAACCGCCTTACCGGGCACGGTGTTCGCCTCGTGCAGGAAGACCTTGACGCCGCACGACCTGGCGGCGAGGACAGGCGGCAGCGACGAGTAGCTGCCCATCGCTATCATCGCGTCGGGCCGCACGCGCTTCATCTCCTTTCTGCACCTGCGGATGGAGCCCCATATCGAAAGCACGTTGGATATCTTGAGCTGTCGGGCGCCGGTAGAGAAAAGAGGCCCCTTCCACCTTCCCATGACCGACGACTCTATGTCGCGCCCGGAATCCCAGACTACGACCTCGTGTCCGCGGCGCACCAGCTCCTCGGCCACCGCAAGCCCTGGAAACGCATGTCCGCCAGTTCCTCCGCACGCAACAACTACCTTCATATACCCTCCTTACCAGTCTCGTTCGTTCGGCGGAAGAGGAGCCTTTCGCATGCGCGCCTTCTTCTCCGCCTCGTGTTCGTCGTTTCGCTCCTGAGCCTTTCGCAGGACAGCCTCTACCTCCTGGTCGTTCTTCTCTTCCTGGGCCTCTTCCTGCTGCTGTTGCTGTTCCTGCTGATCGTCTTGTTGCTGGCTCTGCTGCTCGTCCTGCTGCTGATCTTGCTGCTGGTCTTGCTGCTGGTCTTGCTGCTGGTTCTGCTGCTGGTTTTGCTGCTGGTTTTGCTGCGGGCTGTTCTGCTGCTGGCCCTGGCCTCCGCCATTGTTGTCCTTCGGCAGGAGGTCGCGTATCTTGATTATTAGGCCAATGGCCTCCTCCTGGAGCGGCGGAAGGTTCTTTTCGCAGCATTTCATCTGGATCTTCTCAAGCTCCGTTGACATCGCCGAGATCTTCGCCTGGTCCTCCGCCGTGAACGGGGGCTTGTTTGTGTCGGACTGCGCCTGAGTCTCATACGCCTTCGCCCACGCCGGGAACTTCTGGCGAAACGCCCTTGTGTAGTCAAGAGCCTCCTTCTGCCACGGACGCGAGTTCACCTCCTCTACGTCCTGCCATGCGTTGGACTGCGCGACAAGATCCTCGCCGATTGCTGCAGGTGGCATCGCCGTCAGCTTCAGGAAGCGGTTGAACGCACCTTCTACTTCGCACATCGAGGAGTATGACTCCGCGTCAAGATCGGAAAGCTGCCGCGCGGCAGTTTTCGTCTTTGACTGCGCGTCGCCTATCTGGGCGAGTATCGTCGAGGCCTGTTCCTCGTTGGTGACGGACTGCGCAATGACCTCCCTGACGGGAATCCACACGTCGGCAAGGCGCGACGCGCGCATGGAAAGCGAATCCGCGAGAGCGACGGCCTTCGCGGCCTTGTTGGTGCGGTAGGAGCCCGAGTCTTTCATTAGCGCCCGCGCGTCATAAGTGGCGGAAAGGAGCATGGAGCCAGGGTCCTTCCCCTGCGCCGCCTTAAGGACGGCGTCGATGCGTTTGTTCTCGCGCTCGTCGAGAAGCCCGTCCGTCGCCCGCGTGAAGTTCCTGTTCGCCTTGGCATCGTCGGGATTTGCGCGAAGAGCGATCTGAGCCGCGTTCGCCGCCTCCTCGCGGTTGCCGCGCTCGTGCTCGAGCTTTGCGACGACCTCCGCCGCGCGAGCACCGTGCGTCTTGGAAAGCATCAGCGGGCGCAGTACCCTCAGCGCGTTTGTGACGTCCCCCGCGTCGAAATACGAAACACCCTCGTTCCACACCTCGCCGTCGGTCAGCGGCTCGTCCGCGAACGCGGACATCATCGCGGCTGCGGCTGCGGCAAGGAAGAGGGCTCGCATCATGCGCGCCCCATCTGAGAGAGAATCTCCCGCGCTGCGGCGGCGGGATCAGGCGCAGCCAAGACGGGACGTCCGACGACGAGATGCGTCGCGCCGTCGTGCACAGCCTCGGCTGGCGTAGCAACGCGCTTCTGGTCGCCGACGGCCGCCCCCGCTGGACGCACGCCAGGCGTCACGAAGATGGTGCCCTTCGGCAACGCGGCGGAAAGCGCACCAACTTCCTTGGGGCTGCATACGAGCCCGTTCGCGCCATTCGCGACCGCGAAGCTCGCCATTGCAGAGACCTGTTCCGCAGGAGTACGGCCGACGACGCCGATGTCGGCGAGGTCCGAGCCGTCGAGCGACGTGAGCACGGTGACTGCGAGGATCTTCGGGCCGTTGGCCCCGAACTCCGCCGCCGCATCGGCAGCAGCGCGAATCATCGCCCTCCCGCCCACCGAGTGGATCGTCATGAGATCGACTCCAAGTCCGCCGCCGGAGCGCACGGCCCTTTCCACTGTGCGGGGGATGTCGTGGAGCTTGAGATCGAGGAAGACCTTTTTCCCGAGGTCCTTTACCGCCCTTACGACGTCGGGGCCCTCGGCCGTGAAAAGCTCGAGGCCTATCTTGTAGAAGCCAACCGCCTCGCCAATGGACTTGACCCTCTCCACGGCTTCCGCGCGCGTGTTTACGTCGAGTGCGACTATCAGTTCCGCCATGGCGAACCCCCTTTAGCGAATTACAAAGTTGACCATGCGCTTCGGCACGGCAATGACCTTCACAACCGTCTTCCCCTCGAGCAGCTTTGCGATGTCGGGGTTGGCGCGGGCAGTAGCCTCCATCTCGGCGGGCGTAGCCGCCGTCGGCACGAGGACGCGTCCGCGCAGCTTGCCGAGCACCTGGACGGGAATCTCGATCTCGTCCTCGGCGAGCGCCGCGGAGTCGCATGACGGCCACGGCTCGTATGCGAGAGTCTTCGTGTGGCCGAGAAACTCCCAGAGCTCTTCTCCAAGGTGCGGCGCAAACGGAGAGAGGCAAAGGACGAACTTCTCGAGATACTCCTTCGGAAGCCCGGCGCCTCCACTCCCCTTCGCGAAGTCCTCCGCCTCGTTGACATAGACCATCATGGCGGAAATCGCGGTGTTGAAAGCCATCGCCTCGAGATCGCCGCCGACCTTGGCGATCATCTTGTTGAGCGACTTTGCCTCGGCCTTAGTCATCGGGCGGGAGTCGATCTTCGTCTCGGTGACGAGACGGTTGGCGCGCTTGAGGAAGCGATACACTCCCTCGACGCCTTTCGTCGACCACGGCTTCACCGCCTGGAGCGGCCCCATGAACATTTCGTAGAGGCGCAGCGAATCGGCTCCGTAGTCGCGGATAACGTCGTCGGGATTGACGACGTTCTTGAGCGACTTCGACATCTTAGCCGGAAACTCCACGAGCTCCTCTTCCTCGGACATGTCTGCGCCGTCGAGGCCCCAGTTCTTCGGGCCAAACGGCTTGCCGTCCTTCCAGCTTACGTGGTCGGTGGGAATGAGCACCCCGCGCGAGTTCTTGTAGGCAAGGCCAAGTATCATGCCCTGGTTGACAAGCCGCTGGAAAGGCTCGCTCGTCGGGACAAGCCCGAGGTCGAAAAGAACCTTGTGCCAGAAGCGGGCGTAGAGGAGGTGGAGAACCGCATGCTCCGCGCCGCCGACGTAGAGATCAACGGGAAGCCACTTCTTGAGCAACTCCGGATCTGCGAAGGCCTTGTCGTTGCAAGGGTCGATGTACCTGAGGTAGTACCAGCAGGAGCCAGCCCACTGCGGCATCGTGTTCGTCTCGCGGACGCCGCGCATGCCCGTCTTCGGATCAACTACGTTAACCCACTCGGTCGCTTTCGCGAGAGGCGGCTCGCCGGTTCCAGTCGGCTTGTAGTCCTCAAGCTCGGGAAGCGTAAGCGGCAGGTCCTCCTCGGGGACGAGGCTGTTCGTCCCGTCCTCCCAGTGTATGACGGGGAAAGGCTCGCCCCAATATCTCTGGCGCGAGAAGAGCCAGTCGCGGAGCTTGTACTGCGTCTTCGCCTTGCCAACGCCCTTCTCCTCAAGCCACGCGATCATCTTCTTCTGGGCGTCCTTGACGGAAAGCCCGGTGATGAAGCCAGAGTTCACCATCACGCCATCGGCGATATCGGTATAGGCGGCGTCGCCGGTGTACGGAACCCGGGCGTCCCCACTTCCCTCTTCACTCTTCCCTCTTCCCTCTTCCCCAGCCTTCGCCACCACCTGGTAAATCGGAAGGTTAAACACCTTCGCAAAGTCGAAGTCGCGCTCGTCGTGGGCGGGAACGGCCATGATCGCACCCGTGCCGTAAGTCGCAAGCACGTAGTCGGAAATGAAAATCGGTATCGACTCGCCGTTGACGGGATTTATCCCCGCGACGCCCTCAAGCTTGACGCCAGTCTTCTCCTTGTTGAGCTCGGTGCGCTCAAGGTCGGACTTCGACGCGGCCTTCTTCTGGTAGGCCACAACCTCGTCGGCGTTGGCGAGAAGCCCCTCTTCGAGCCACTTCGCAACGAGCTTGTGCTCTGGCGAGAGGACCATGTACGTCGCGCCGAAGAGCGTGTCGCAGCGGGTGGTATAGACTGTAATAACCTCCTTGGGCTGGGGTTCGGGGCCGCCGTATCCCCCAGCCGCAGGCTGTCCGCGAAGCGGATGCCCTATCAGGGGTGAGCGCCCGCCCGTTGCGACCCCGAAATCGACGAGCGCCCCTTCGGACTTCCCGATCCAGTTGCGCTGCATCTCCTTGATGCCCTCCGGCCAGTCGAGGCCGTCGAGGTCGGCAAGGAGCCTTTCGGCATACTCCGTGATCTTCAGCATCCACTGCCGCATCGGCTTGCGGACGACGGGGTGGTTGCCGCGCTCTGACCTGCCGTCCACGACCTCCTCGTTCGCAAGCACCGTTCCGAGGGCCGGGCACCAGTTTACCGGCACCTCGGCGACGTACGCAAGACCCTTCTTGTAGAGCTGCTCGAATATCCACTGCGTCCAGCGGTAGTACTTCGGGTCGGTCGTGTTGACCTCGCGGTCCCAGTCGTAGGAAAAGCCAAGAGCCCGTATCTGCTCGCGGAAGCGGTCGACATTCTTCTTGGTGGTAACGGCGGGGTGCGTCCCCGTCTCAACCGCATACTGCTCGGCGGGCAGTCCGAACGCGTCCCATCCCATCGGATGAAGGACGTTGAACCCCTTCATGCGCTTGTAGCGGCAGAGGATGTCCGTCGCCGTGTAGCCCTCGGGGTGGCCGACATGAAGCCCCGCACCCGAAGGATAGGGGAACATGTCAAGACAGTAGAATTTCTCGCCCTCTGCGCCGGAGTCCGTCTTGAACGTCCTGTTGCGCAGCCAATATTCCTGCCACTTCTTCTCGATGGCGGAGAAGTTATATTCGCTCATTGCTGCTTCTGATCCTCGGCATGCTCGGCGATCGCCTTTGCTATAAGGCCGGTTACGTCGTTGGTCGCCGCGGCGACGCCCGCCTTGACGGCGTAGTAGATCGCCTTGTGCGACGAGCTGCCGTGCCCGATGAGGACGGTGCCCGGCACGCCAAGAAGCGGCGCTCCGCCGTAAACCTCCGGGTCGAGCTGCCTCTTCAGAGAGTGAAACGCGCCCTTGAGCAGCAAAGCGCCAAGAACGCGGAGCGGACCCTTGAAACACTCCTTCTTAAGCCAATAGCCGAGGGCCTTGGCGAACGATTCCGCCGTCTTGAGGACGACGTTGCCCACGAAGCCGTCGCACACGGCGACGTCTATGTGGCCCTTGAAAAGGTCCTTGCCCTCGATGTTGCCTACGAAATTTATGTCCTTTACGCACTTCAGCAAGGGGAAGGTCGCCTTCGTCATCTCGTTGCCCTTGCAGTCCTCGGTGCCGACGGAGACGAGCCCTACCGCAGGGACGCCGCGCTTGAGAACGGCCTTGGAATAGGCGTTGCCCATGATCGCGAACTGGACAAGCCACTCGGGGTGGCAGTCCATGTTGGCGCCGGCGTCGAGAACGAGCAGCGGACGCTTCGGGTTCCTGTTGGGCATGACGGTCGCAATCGCAGGGCGCTTCACGCCCGGTATGCGCCCGAGCGTGAGTATCGCGCTCGTCGCGACGGCGCCGGAGTTGCCGGCAGACACGAAGACGTCGGCCCGCCCCTCCTTCACGAGGCGCATGGCGACGTTTATCGAGCAATCCTTCTTCTTCCGCACCGCATCGACAGGCGACTCGTCCATCTCCGCGATGTCCGGCGCGTGGATAACCTCCAAAAGGCCTGACTCTATCGCGCGCCGCGAATCGGCCTTGAGATTGGGCTCAAGCCTGTCAAGCTCCTGCTGAATCTGCGCAAGCTGCCCGACAAGCAGGATCTTGACGTCAGGAATGCCGACGGCGGCCTCCACGGCTCCGACGACAATCTGCTCAGGGGCGTTGTCGCCCCCCATTGCATCCAGTGCGACCCTGACCATCGGGCGTATCCCTTAGCGGGTAAATTACTTGGCCGCCGCGACCTTGCGCCCTTTGTACGTACCGCACTTGGGGCACGCACGATGGGAGCGCACAGTTGCTCCGCATGCGGGGCACACGCCGACCTGGGCGATGATGGGCTTCTCGAGTGAAGCGACGCGCTCACGTTTACGGCGCTTGGATACGCGGTTCTTGGGACTTGCCATTTTTATTCCTCCTTCTTGTTCTTCAACTTGTCGAGCACATCCCACCGGCCGTCGCAGGGCATTTCAACCTTCTGCTCGACCCCCGGACAGGACTCGCTGCAGACCGGATAAGTCGGTAGGGCGAGTATTATACTCTCTCTTACGTCTTCCGTCAAATCGACTTCGCTGGTCTTCTCGCCTATTTCGCACGAAAAAGTGTAGTCGGGAACCTTCACGGTGTCGTCGAAATCGGCTCCGCAACGCGAGCAGACGAGATCGAAATCCTGCTCAAGGCTCCCCCTGACAAGCAGCTCGTCGCCCGCTATTTCGGCCTTCAGGCTGTAGCGAACGCCGCCGAAAGGCTTCACGAACTCCTCGTCGAGATCGACGCAATAGACCTCGCCCTCCAGCCGCTCGCCGTCTGGGTCAAGCCTTGCTACGTCAATCTTCAGGGCATTCTGGACGTCATCTGCCATTTGCATCAACAAGCCTCTTCTGCACCGCTGGCGTCACGAACGGGGCCGTGTCGCCGCCATACGCGGAAATCTCCCTCACTGTCGAGGCCGTCACGTAGGCGAGGCTCTCGCTGGGCATCATGAACAAGGTCTCGATCTCGGGGGCCATGCGGCGGTTCGTGAGCGCCATCTGGAACTCGTACTCGAAATCGGAATAGACCCTGACCCCCCTTATCACGACCTTCGCCCCCTCGCGGCGGCAGAAATCGACGAGAAGCCCGTCGAGCATCTTGACGGTCACATTGTCGAGCTTCGCGTTCTTGACGTCCTCGCGGATCATGTCGAGCCGCTCCTCCGCCGAAAACTTTGCGCCCTGCTTCGTGCTCGTCTGCGCGACGGCCACGATCAGGCGGTCGTAGAGCTTCGCGCCCCTTCGTATCAAGTCGAAGTGGCCAAGCGTCATCGGGTCGAATGTCCCGGGGTAAACTGCCGTGTTCTCTGCCATATGGTAGGTATATTATACCAAAAATTGGCTTTGATGGAATCTCCAAAGAGGAGAAAAGCCGAAAAGCGGCGACACCGCCGCCAATCAATCCTTGACTTTCAACGGTCTAAAACTGTATAATTCCTTTTAATAACAACGCCATGGAGAAGCGCAAATGGAAGACATTCAGAGCCTTTTGGAAAAGATAAACCGCGAGGGAGTCGAGAAGGCGGAGGCGGAGGCCGCGAAGATAATATCCGCCGCGACTGCAAAGGCGGAGGGAATCGTCGCCGCGGCAAACGCACAGGCGAAGAAGACAGCCGAGGAAGCAGAGAAGGCCGCGAGCGACTTTGAGGCACGTGCCTCCGAGACCGTCAGGCAGGCGGCGCGCGACTTGGTGATAAAGGTCGAGTCGTCCGTAAAGGAGCTTCTCGAAAACATCCTCGTCAAGAACGTGGAGGCGGCGCTGGGCGACGAAAAGGCCGCCCTCCAGCTCGTCGAAAAGGCGATTGCCGACATTTCCGGCCAGGCCGAGATAACGTGCGGCCCGGAGCTTGCAAAGGCCCTCGCGTCGCAGCTCGCCGGCAAGGGAACGATCAACGTCACCATCGACGACACGGCCGGGTCAGGTTTTTCGGTGAAGGTCGACGGCGGGCGCGTAGAGAGCGCGTTTACCGCCGACGTCATCGCGGACGAGCTCGCAAAGCGCCTGCGCCCCGAACTCGCCAAGCTCCTCAAATGACGGCAGACTACATAGTCTCATCCCTTCCCGCGCTTTCGCTCGAAGCACAGCCTCCTATTTCGTGGGAGAGGTTCGTCGAGGTTTCCGGGCTGCGCGAAGCGGACTTGTCGGCGTGGAAGGACATGGAAACACAGCTCAGGAACGCGGCGGCCGAGGCGCGCGCCGGGGACGCGAGCTTCAACCGTCCCGCCGAGGGATGCTCGCTCTACTGGAAGAGCCGCGTCGCGGCGTGCTTCCGCGAGGCGGACGTCGCGAAGAGGGACCTCCTGATCGACAAGGTCTGGTGGGACGCGGCAGGCGAGCTCACCACTTCGTGGAGCCCCTTGGGACGCGGCGCAATCGCCACATACGCGATCAGGCTCAGGCTCGTCCTGAAGCGTGCAAAGATATCTAAGGAGGCCGGGAGCGCCGCGTTCGAAAAGATGGCTGGCGCGACCGATGCCGATTTCCTGCAATCAGTCCAAAACAAAGCGAAGGCGGATACCAAGAAATGACAGCAACAGGAAATATCGTCGCCGTAAACGGCAACATGATAACGGTGGCGTTCGAAGGCGCAGTCGCGCAGAACGAAGTAGGCTACGCCAAGTGCGGCGACATGAAGCTGATGGCCGAGATCGTCCGCGTGCGCGGCCAGAAGTGCGACATGCAGGTATTCGACGCTACGACGGACCTCGCGGTCGGAGACGGCGTCGAGTTCACTGGCGAGCTTCTCGCCGCAGAGCTCGGGCCGGGCATGCTCGCGCAGGTCTACGACGGGCTCCAGAGCCCCCTTCCCGAGCTTGCGAACGAGGCCGCCAAGATATCGAAGGACGCAGGCTTTTTCCTCCAGAGGGGAATGCACGTAAGCGGACTACCACGCGACCGCAAATGGGATTTCCACCCGCTCGCAAAGGTCGGCGACACCGTTGCCGCAGGCGACTTCCTCGGCTGGGTCACCGAGGGAATCTTCGACGACAAGACTATGCCCGGCCACAAGATCATGGCACCCTTCGCGCTCAACGGCCGCTACACGGTGAAGTCAATCGCGCCAGCCGGGGACTACACGGTCGAAGAAGTGATCGCCGAGCTTGAGCCTGTATCCGACGGCCGCCAGGGCTCCAGGGGACGCGCCGCGGTGCAAGTGAAGATGATGCAGCGCTGGCCGGTGAAAGTCCCGATCAAGTGCTTTGCGGAAAGGCTCGAACCCACGGAAACGCTTGAGACGACAGTGCGGACGATAGACACGTTCTTCCCAGTGGCCGTGGGAGGGACCTACTGCATACCAGGGCCCTTCGGCGCAGGAAAGACGGTCCTCCAGCAGACGACGGCCCGCTACGCCAAGGTCGACATCGTCATATCCGCCGCGTGCGGCGAGCGCGCGGGAGAGGTCGTGGAGACGCTCAAGGAATTTCCGGAAATCGTGGATCCGAGGACCGGCCAGTCGCTCATGAAGCGCACGATAATAATCTGCAACACCTCGTCGATGCCGGTCGCGTCGCGAGAGGCCTCCGTATATACGGCGGTGACGCTTGCGGAATACTTCAGGCAAATGGGCCTGAACGTCCTCGTGCTCGCAGACTCGACGTCGCGCTGGGCGCAGGCGATGCGCGAGCTTTCCGGCCGCCTTGAGGAGATACCGGGCGAAGAGGCGTTCCCCGCGTACCTCGAGTCGCGCATAGCGGCGTTCTACGAGCGCGCAGGGCGCGTGAGGCTCGGCAACGGGCTTGTCGGGTCCGTGACGATCGGAGGGACGGTATCTCCCGCCGGCGGCAACTTCGACGAGCCCGTCACGCAGGCGACGCTCAAGGTCGTTGGCGGCTTCCACGGCCTTTCTCGCGCCCGTTCCGACGCACGCCGCTACCCTGCGATAGACCCGCTCGACAGCTGGAGCCACTACAACTCCGTCATTGAGCAGAGCCGCGTCGAAAAGGCGCGCCAGTGCCTGCGCAAGGGCAGCGAAGTCGGCCAGATGATGAAGGTAGTCGGCGAGGAGGGAACGTCCATCGAGGACTTCACGACCTACCTCAAGGCCGAGTTCCTCGACGCCGTGTATCTCCAGCAGAACGCATTCTCCGACACCGACGCGACGACGCCCGCCGAAAGGCAGAGAATCATGTTCGAAGTGGTGGAGAAGGCGCTCCTCGCGGAGTACCCGTTCGCCGACAAATCCGCCGCGCGCAAGTTCTTCATGGATCTCCAGCAGACATTCATCGACTGGAACGACAAGCCTTCCGATTCGGAAGACTTCTCCCGGACGAAGCAGGAGCTCGAGAGGAAGATAGACGAGGCCTCCGCCTCCTAAAACCGAAAGGCACCAAACGATGTTCAACAACAGAATCTACCACAAGATAGACGCCCTCTCGGGATCGATCGCGACGCTGCGCGCCGAAGGAGTGAAATACGGGGAGATTGCCGAGATCGAGTCACGCGCGGGGACTTCGCTCGCGCAGGTCATCAAGCTCGACGGCCCGAACGTGACGCTGCAGATATTCGCAGGCGCAAGAGGAGTCGATACCGCCGCGAACGTCCGCTTCCTCGGCGAGACGATGAAGGTTTCCTTCTCCGACGAGCTCCTCGGCCGCGCGTTCACTGGAGCCTGCCGCCCACGCGACGGAGGGCCTGAGATAGAGGGCGAGGCCTCGCCAATCGGGCAGCCGTCGGTGAACCCGTCGAAGCGCATAATGCCCAACCGCATGGTGCGCACCAACATCCCGATGATCGACCTATTTAACTCGCTCGTCGTCTCGCAGAAGCTCCCAATCTTCGCAAAGGCCGGCGAGCCCTACAACGAGCTTCTCGCCCGCATCGCGCTGCAGGCGAGCTCCGACGTAATCGTGATCGGGGGAATGGGCCTTAAGTACGACGAATACCTCAAGTTCCGCAACACCCTCGACAAGTCCGGCGCGCTCTCGAAGACGGTGATGTTCGTCCACACGGCGGCCGATCCGACGGTTGAGTGCATGCTCGTCCCGGACGTGTCGCTCGCGGTGGCCGAGAAGTTCGCCCTCCGCGGCAAGGACGTCCTCGTCCTCCTCACCGACATGACGTCGTTCGCCGACGCCATGAAGGAAATCGCGATAACGATGGAGCAGATCCCCTCGAACCGCGGCTATCCCGGCGACCTCTACTCGCAGCTTGCGTCTCGCTATGAAAAGGCGGTGGACTTCAACGGAGCGGGCTCCATCACCATCCTCGCCGTGACGACGATGCCTGGCGACGACGTGACCCACCCCGTGCCGGACAATA
>JBGUVV010000059.1:0-21005 GCA_045220525.1 Kiritimatiellia bacterium | reverse complement strand
GACTATCGTGGTAAGCAGGTTGCTGGAAGTAACTACTATTGGTATGATGACGAAGATGGAACTGGTTGGTTTGACGGATCAGACGAGTTTGTTGAGAATGCCTCCTTGCCTGCCGGTGGCGGCATATGGGTCAAGGCTAACAAAACAACCGAGAAAATCAACTTCCCTGCCGCCCTCTAACGATTTCGTGCGTCGGATTGTCTGACGTGCAAAAACAAGGAAAAAAAACAATGAAGAAACTACTCATCGCAACATTCGTTGTTGCAACTGCGGTTGTCGCAAATGCGGCAGCGTGGGATTGGAAGACCGCCAAGTCTAGCGGTGCTGTCTATGGGCCTGACACGGGGGCAACCCTCGCGAGCGGAACTGCGTATCTGTTCCTTTCGACGGCGGCTGAATCCGTGTTCACAAGTTGGAACGATGGTACGGCACTTTCTGCAATTGCAGGATCGCTTGACAATGCTTCTATCAGCGCTGGGAAAATCGCGGCAAAGACGGAGAAGTTTGAGTATGATGCTACATCGCTCAATGTAATCTTTGCTACGACCGCAAACGTTGGTGGCACGGACTACCTCTACATCTCAACCATTGCTTCTGGTGATGCCGCAGATGTTGGGGCAACTACGCTCCAGTTCAAGGAGACGACGGCTTCCTCTGCTGCTTCGATGCTCGCTTCTGGCGGCTATCAGGGCGCAGGCTGGTATCAGGCCGCTGCTATTCCTGAACCGACGAGCGGACTTCTCATGCTTCTCGGCATGGCGGGCCTCGCGCTCCGTCGCCGTCGCGCCTAATAGCGCTGAAACGTAAATGACGCAAAGCCCGTCCGAGCAATCGGGCGGGCTTTCAATCTTTTAGATGGCTCATGAAGAATTGGAAAGTCACATACCGAGGCAAAGACGGAAAGCCCGTCGAAGAGCGGATTTCCGCTGAAAGCCGTGAGGCGGTCTTCAAGTCGCTAACCGAACGTGGAATCGGTGCAATAAGAGTCGAAGAATGCAAGGCTGGCAAGACGACTTGCAAAGAGCGCTCCCAAGTACGCCCTATCGCATGGGCCTTGGTAGGAATTGCTGTTGTTGCCCTGGCTTTCCTTTTCATAAAGCTCGCCTTGAAAGACTCTGCTGTCCGCCCCGTGCAAGAGACCAAAAAGGCCAAGCGCATTGCAAAGGTCGCCCCATCCATTCCAGAGAAGCCTCCGGCGGCGAGCGAACCGCAAAAGAAGGCTCCTCCACGATTCAAGACAAAGGAAGAGCAGTATTTCGCAGAAACGAATGGCCTGAACAAGATGCAGATACAACGCTGGAAGATTGATCATATGCCGCCGGCAGGGATTACCAACAACACGTCCCAAACGGAAGAAAGACCGTATTATCAGATATTCGACCATCCCAGCGAAAACGACATTGCAGGATTCCTTACCATGGAGCCCGGGGAAACGCTTGTCGGAACACCCTCTTACGAGCGCTGGTTTGTGAAGGACTTTCTAAAGTCGCTTGAAACGCCAATCATCGTGACAAAGGATGACACGCCCGAGCAAGCCGCCTTGAAACGCGAAATGGTCAAGGTGAAGATCGACCTGAAAGCCAGATACGACGCCGGCGAGGACATTGCCGCAATCATGCAAGAAACACACGAGGAGTACCAGCGCCTTGCCGAATACAAGGACACCATCTGGGAGCTCCTGAGGGAGCAGAGGCGCAATCCCTCGGCAACCGAGCGAGACATCGAGGACTTCATAACTGCGGCAAATGTTCAACTGGAGCAAAAGGGAATCGCTCCAATCAAACTTGGGCCGGTGACTCGGCACATGCTGAGATTGAGGAACGTCAACAAAGGAGGAAACGAATGAAGAAGCTAGTCATTGTCGGCATGTCTCTTGTCGCCATTGTGGCGGCAGCCGCAACCAACGACACCGCGACAGCGCAGAAGGCCAAGCGCCCGAAACTCAATCGCGCAAAGGTCGCGGAAAACTTCAACCGCCGGACAGGGGGGTGGATCTCCTTCCCGGGGGCGAAGCAGGGGAAGATCGTATTCGTCAACGCCCAGGCAAAGGCTCCTGAGGAATGGCTCCAGGAAGTTGCCGCGTTTCATTCGTCGGCGCTCAAGGTTGACATTGATGTCGCAAGGGGGGCGTTTTCGTTCCCCGAGACGAAGGTAGAGGGCAATGCTACACTCTTCATAATAGACGACGCCAGGATGCCGACGATACTTCATGCTCCAGAGCAGAGGTGGACGATGGTGAACATTGCTTCGCTGACAGATGGGAATGGAAGCAAACCCGCATTCTTCAAGGCAAGGGTCAAGAAAGAGCTCACCCGTGGATTCTGCCTCCTGGCCGGAACGCAGACATCCAACTACCCAGAATCGCTGCTCGGCTGCGTAACGGGCCCCTCCGACTTGGACAAGTTTGCTGACTGGGAACTTCCCGTTGACATTCCAGAGCGATTTTTGCCATACCTTGCCGGCTTTGGAGTCAAGCCAGATGTATTGGTGACATACAAGAAGGCCTGCCAGGAGGGCTGGGCGCCGGCGCCGACGAACGAATACCAGAAGGCCATCTGGGAAGAGACGCGCAAGCTTCCCGAAAAACCCCTCCAGATCAAGTTCGACCCGAAGAAAGGCCGGTAGCAGCCGCGCCGCTACGCCAAACCAAGCCGCCACCTCCAAAGATGGCGGCTTGTTTCATTCTAGATTTCCTTAGCCTTTATTCTGCGAAGGACGTTGTGTTCAAAGGCACGAATTCCGCCAAAGAACTTGAACTCAGATGACGTCATTAAAAGATGATGTTTGATCTTAAGCTCCAAAAGGTGTGTTGTGCAAATGAGGTCAGCAATTTGAAAAAGTCGATACTTGGCCGGCCTGACGTCTTGCACGAACACAACAGGACACGGCGATTCTTTCTTAAACGTCTCAAGCAGGAGATTCGTAACCGGGGCCTGACCACAATCATAATACACCTTGATGTCCGACAACTCGGACAACTCATCGCGCTGGCTGCGAAGAAAGTCCTCAAGTCCGCTTTGCAGTTCTGCCGTGATCTGCGCAACGGAACCCACAAAGCTTTTATCCACGGAAAGGCAATGATATCTGAAATCTACACGATGCGAGAACGCCAACATACGCGAGAAAATGCGACCACGCCTTCATCAATGCGCTTTGACTGATCGTGCAGAACCAATGCAATTATGTAAAAACGTGAGTCCTTGTCAGGATACTGAAAGTTTCCCGACTCATCTACAAAGATACTCAGTTCTTTTCGCTTCATCGAATCTTCAAGAAAAGAAAGCGGTGGAAATTTCTTTCCACCACTCCCACGAGGACTTTCCCTCGCATCAAGGTGACCCCCTTGTGAGAGATCGGAATGTATTATACCAAAATTGAATTTCGCCCGCAAGTAGGCTACATGCAAAGTTCGAGGGCGAAAAAAACAGCCACAGAGGGTAGCGCTCGGCGGATCAGATTTCTGAGAGGATTTTGGCGCGGGTTGCCGCGTATTCATCCTCGGTGACGAGCCCTTGCGCCCGATACTGCTCAAGGCGGGCAAGGCGAGCAGGAATACTGCTTCGCCTTGCAGGGGAACGGGTAACAGGCAACGGGGAACGGGGAACGGGTGATGGTTCCCCAATCACAGGAATCGATGCGACTGCAGAGCGCAAGGCATCAAGATTCTCGTGGTAGTAGTGCCGCGTCATGGCGGTAGAGCAATGCCCGACGATGCTCTGCACGACCGGAAGCGGGACGCCCGCGTTGGCAGAGAGCGAGACAAATGTATGCCGGAGCGAATGGAACGAGGCGACGACAGACTTGCGGGAGCGCCCTTCCAACTTGACCGACATCGTTATGTTCGCCGCCGTGAATATCTTTCGAAGGCACTCGTCCAGCCGCCAGTTCTGGTTGAGATACATTTCCGCTATCGTAGGGTTTACGAAGCCGGCGGGGTGCGAGTTGGAGTTATGAGTTGGAGTGTGGAGTTGGAGAGTGGAGTTGACACCTTGCAATTCCGATAGGAGCTGCGGATGGATTGGAATGGTAACTGGGCGGCCGTGCATGTGCTTTTTCGTCTTTTCCGGAATCACCTGTATGACTTGCCGCTCCAAGTTCACGCAATCCCACGACAGTCGGCAGCAATCGCCGAGGCGGAGCCCCGTGTAGATGCCGACCATCAAAAGGAGCTTCCATTGAGGCCCCTCCTTCGATGCCGCTGCGTAAAGGCGCTCCACCTCATCGAGCGTAAGCTCCCGGCGGCTCACCGAGTCATCTGCGCGAAGGCACACCCCCGCCCAGGGGTCGTGCGTGACGCCCGCCTTGTCCGCAAGCGTGCGGAAGACTTCGCGCAGGGCGCAGACGTGGTTGTTGTAGGTCGTCGCCGAGTGGTAGCAGCGGAACTCGGCAAGGTATTCCGCGACTGCCGTCTCCGTCACTTCGGCGAGGTGGCCGATCTCGACGTGGTTCTCTTCCATCCAGCGGGCAAATGCCATCCACACCATCCGCTTGGAGGCAAGAGTCGCCTTGGCTATGTCGCGGCGGTTTGGCGACATCTCGTAGTGATGCCACGCCTCGGCGAGCGGGAGTTTCATCGCCCCAAGCCCCATCGGGGCGAGAAAGCGGCTTAGAAACGCCTCCGCCTTGTCCCGGCTCCTCGTTCCCGCAGAGCGGCTCAAACGTCGCCCGTTTACGCCTATGCGGACAGTCCAGCGTCCGCTCTTTTCCTGTTGCAGGCTTCCTGTTCCTTTTTCCCTGGCCATTTAAGGTCTCCTTTCCTTTTGTCTGTCTGGGGAAAGGGACCGCGAGCGAGACGATCAAAATATCTCGCGCGAAGAACGCTATCGGCAGAGTTCGAGGGCGATCATGGCGAAGGAAGTGCAGAGGACGGGATCGGCCTCCCAGAAGCGGTTGTTGTCGTTGGACCAGCTTCCGTCGGGCTTCTGGAGCGACATCAGCTTTGCGGAAAGCTCACGCCGCCAGTCGTGGCCGCCCACCGAATTGGCTCCAGACGCGGCAAGCGCCCTCGCCATTATGTCGTAGAAGTAGTAAAGCCCCTGGCTGCCCATGCCGGGGTTTTCGTCAACGGTCCAGTTAGAGGAAAGATACTTGAACGACTGCCTGACGCGCGGGTCGCCCTTGTCGAGCCTCGCCGAGCACATCGAAAGAACCGCCGCGTATGTCATCGAGCCGTAGGCGCGGAGATGCACCCTTCCCTGCGCATTCGTGGCAAGCCCCGCCTGCGGCGTGCGCTCGTTGTAGGCGGCCCCGCCCGCGTCCGGGCCCTCGCGCTCCATTAAATTTTCTACAAACGCAATCGCCTTCTCCCAGTCAATGTCAACTCTCTTCCCGCCGGTGCGGAACTCCTCAAGGGAGGAAGTCTTCGCCATTGCGCTAAGAGCATACGAGGTGTTGGAAAGATCCGCATAGCGCCGCCGCGAGACCTTGTCGTAGCCGAAGCCACCCGCCATCGTGTCGTCGCCAGAGAGCTGCGAAGAGGCGATATACTCCCTCGCCTTCAAAAGCGCCGCCTTCGGGGCGAGACCGGAATCATACAATGCGCAGAGGCAGACAGATGTGTTGTAGTTTCCAAGCCCCGATCCGCCGCGCCCCGGCTTTGGAACGTAGAAGCCGCCGTCAGGCCGCTGCGTGGAAAGGACATACTTGGCCGCCCTCTTCATCGGCTCCTTAGGCACCCCCTTCGCGCCATTTAGCGCCCACAAAGGCAAAGCCGTGAGAGCTGGCATCTGCGGATCGCTCCAGTGGCCGTCAGGGCTTTGGTTCGCAAGGAGAAACGAAACGCCGTTGGAGACTGCAGCCTCTATCGTCAGCGCCGCCGCAAGCAAAACTCCGGACATATCTAACCTCCTTCTAACCGGCCCTTCGGCCTATCTTAGCTTAAACTCGAGCGTCAGCCGCGCAGTAGAGGCGACGAAACCGCCCCCCGACTTCGCAGGCGTGAATCTCGCGCCCTTCGCGGCTCGCACCGACGCTTCGTCAAGCTCCGCGAAACCGCTTGACGAAACAACCTTGACATTCCCTACGGAGCCGTCAGAGCCTACGAAGATCTCAAGGACGACTCTCCCTTCTTCGCCGCGCTTGCGAGCCCCCTTCGGATAGTCTGGCTTTATAGCCTTGCGCGGCTTTGGCGGCGCGTCAATTTTTGCTTGCCTCGGAGCCTCGGCCGCCGAAGCCTGTTTTGGTTTCGAGGGCGGAGTCTTGAACTTTTCAGGGCTGTCTTCCGGCTCGTGACGGACAAGCGAGCGGGGATCCGCGTCAATCTGGCGGAGATCCGGCGGAGGAGGCTGCGGGGCGCTCGACTTGGGTTGCATCTCGCTTGCGGCTGGCGGCACGTCCTCAAGCGCGGAGGCCGCAACGGCTGGAGCCGCCTCTTTGTCTGTCTCGGCGAAGCTCAGCTCTACGCTCGATACGTCGAGTGTCGCAATCGTCTCCGGCTCGGAAGACGCCGAAAGGCAGAATGCCGCCGCCAATGCAACGAGCGCATGCGCGAGTAGCGACGCGGCAATGGCGAAAGCGACCCTCATTTTTCCTTCCCGCTGACCTGAAAACTCGCCTTCTCCACGCCCGCCGCCTTCAGCTCGCCAAGAAGCTCCATCCCTGCGCCGAGGGAGGCGCGGCGGTCGCCGGATATGAGGACGGGCAAATTCATCTTGAGGGAGATAAGTTCCTTTACGCGAGAGACGATTTCCTCTCGGCCAAGCGCAACCCCATTGAACTGCATCGAGTCGTCGGCGGCAATGGTTATAACTATGCGCTCGCCCTTTTCCTCGGCTCCCTTCGCATTCGGGAGATCGACCTTGAGCCCACGATGGACGGCCATGTCGAATATGCAGTAGATGAAGAAGACGAGCACGAGGAACATGACATCCATGAGAGATGTCATCTCAAGCCTCGCGCCCCTGCGCCTGCGTCCGGCTCTGGCCGCGCCAGCCATCCGCCTCTACTCCCCCTCGACGCGAGAGTCGAGAATGTTGTATGGAAAGAGCAGGAGAAGCGACGCGACAAGCCCCGCCGCCGTCGTGATGAGCGCCTCGCCTATGCCGGCGGTCGCGGCCATTGGATTTACCGCCCCCTCTGCGCCGTTAAGAGCGCCGAACGTGCGGATAATCCCCATGACCGTGCCGAGGATGCCGAGCATGGGCTCTGCCGTGATTATGGTGGAGACGACGACAAGCCCCCTCCCGTCGCGCCGCCCTGCGCGGAACTCAAGAGCCTTCCAGATGAGTATCGCAAGCCCTATCACGGATAGCGCGAGAATCGGCCACATGACAGGGCCGCCGGCGATAAACATCTTTACGAGCCTGTCCATCCTTAAGTTCTCACGCGAGCTTTGCGAGGGCGCTTGCGATTCCCGTGTAGTTCGAGGGCGTCATCTTGAGAAGACGATCCTTGTCGGCCTTCGGGAGCGGCAGGGCCTTCACGAAGTCGCGCATGATCTCGGCGTTTACGCGCCTTCCGCGCGTAAGCTCCTTGAGGCGCTCGTAGGGGCGGTCCATCCCGACCTTGCGCATGACGGTCTGGATCGGCTCTGCAAGAACCTCCCAGTTGGAATCGAGGTCTGCGGCAAGCTTCTCTTCGTTGAGCTCAAGCTTGCCAAGCCCCTTCAAAGTGGAGCGAATCGCGATGAGCGTGTAGCCGAAGCCTACGCCCATGTTGCGGAGCGTCGTAGAGTCGGTGAGGTCGCGCTGCATGCGGGAGACCTGGAGCTTCCGCGCCATGAAACCCATGACGGCGTTAGCAAGACCGATGTTGCCCTCGGAGTTCTCGAAGTCGATGGGGTTCACCTTGTGCGGCATCGTGGAAGAGCCGATTTCGCCCTTAATGGTGCGCTGCTTGAAGTAGCCCATCGAGACATACATCCAGA
Source organism: Kiritimatiellia bacterium (assembly GCA_045220525.1). Classification (GTDB taxonomy): domain Bacteria; phylum Verrucomicrobiota; class Kiritimatiellia; order RFP12; family UBA1067; genus UBA1067. The sequence continues at coordinate 13,141 of JBGUVV010000059.1, read as the reverse complement.
CATCGCGGTCGAAGTCGAGGAGCACCGAGTTCCAACGGCAAATCGCGTCGAAGAGCTCGGCGATTCCGTCGTGGCTCTCGATCTGCGTCGTAAGACGGTTCTGCCTAAGGCCAAGCGACGTTATGACCTTGTTGGAAAGCTTCTCCCAGTTGACTTTCGGATACGCCGAGAGGTGCGCATTGAAGTTGCCGACGGCGCCGTTCATCTTCGCAGGCATCACGAGGCGGTCGATCTCCGCCGCCTGGCGCTTCAGACGCGCGGAGACGACGGCGAGCTCCTTGCCGACGGTCGTCGGGGACGCGGGCTGGCCGTGCGTGTGCGCAAGCATGGGGACAGAGGCCCACGCCTTCGCCATCTTCGCAATGGCGGCGGTCACCTCGTCCATGGCGGCGCGGAGCGCCTTCTTGCCGTCGCGCAGCATGAGCGCGTGGGACATGTTGTTGATGTCCTCGCTCGTGCAGGAGAAGTGAATGAACTCAAGCGTCTTCGCGCCGGACTTCCCGAACGCGGGGGCGAGCTTCTCCTTGAGGAAATACTCTACCGCCTTGACGTCGTGGTTCGTCGTCCGCTCGATTTCCTTGACGCGCCTCGCATCGGCGACCGAGAAATCCGCCGCGACTCGGGCGACGGCCTTCGCCTGCGCTGCTGTTAGGCGGCATTCCGGGATGCCCTTCTCGGCGGCGAGAGTCGCGAGCCACTTGCACTCGACGACGACGCGGCGCTTTATGAGGCCGTATTCCGAAAAGACTTCCCTAAACTCGGCGCACTTGTCCGCGTAACGCCCGTCTATGGGGCTGACTGCAAGAAGAGAATCTATTTCCATAAGCCTTGTAGATTAGACAAGCTCCTTCGCCTTTTCAAGGACGTTCTCGACCGTAAAGCCGAACTCGCGCGCAAGGACCTTGTAGGGGCCGGACGCGCCGAAGTCGTCCTTGGTGACGAACCGCGTGGTCTTGTGGTTGATGCGGAAGCGATCCCACCCGAAGCGGGAGCCGGCCTCGACTATAACGCGCTTGGCCATGAACTCCGGCGCAACGTAGTCGCGGTAGGTGCACTTCTGCGAGAGGAACCTGTCAACGGACGGCATCGAGACGACGCGCACCGAAATCCTCGACTCGCTCTCGGCGACAAGCCTCTTCGCGGCCTCAAGCGCAAGCGCGACCTCGGAGCCGGTGGCGATGAAGAGAATCGTGTCCTTTGTCTGCGCACCGGACTGCCAGATCGTGTATCCGCCCTTCGCAACGCCCTCGGCGCTCGTCCCCTCAAGGATCGGGAGGTCCTGGCGGGTCGTCATTATGCAGCTCGGGCCCTTGGTATTCATGAGCATCTCGACCCATGCGTAGCCCGTCTCGTTGGCGTCGGCCGGGCGGAACGTGAGGACGTTCGGCATGGTCCGCATCGCGGCCAGCTGCTCGATTGGCTCGTGCGTCGGGCCATCCTCGCCGACATAGAAGCTGTCGTGGGAGAAGATGAAGATGGACGGCACGTCCATGATCGCCGCAAGGCGTATCGCCGGGCGGCAGTAGTCGGAGAAGACGAAGAACGTCGCCCCGAACGCGCGGAAGTCCTCATAGGCGGTAAGGCCGTTGACCATAGCCGTCATCGCGATTTCGCGCACTCCCCAGTGGAAGTTGCGGCCGCTGAAGTCCTCGGCCGATATCCAGCCGTATTTCTTGAGGCCAGTCTTGTTAGAGCCCTCGAGGTCGGCCGAGCCGCCGACGAGCGCCGGGAATACGTCCGCAAGCGCGTTCATGACAGTTCCGTTCGCCGCCCTCGTCGCCACCGGCTTCGCGGGGTCGAACTTCGGAAGCGCCGCGAGAAGCTGCTCGCGGGAGGGCGTTTCCGCGCCCTTCACGCCTGCGGCCTTCTCGTCCTTGACGTCCTTGTTGCGCCAGCGGTGGCAAAGAGCCCCGCGCGCGGCAAAGACGTCGTAAACCTCCTGCGGGACGAAGAAGCTCTTCTCTGGATCGAACCCGAGGGCCTTCTTTGTCGCCGCGACTTCCTCCGCGCCGAGCGGCGCGCCGTGGCAGCCGTGGGTTCCGGCCTTCGTCGGAGCGCCCTTGCCGATGATGGTCTCGGCGATAATGAGGACAGGCACGTCAGTAATCTTCTCGGCCTTACGATATGCGCGCTCGATGTCGTCGTAGTCGTGGCCGTTGACCTTGAAGACCTTCCAGCCGTAAGCCTCGAAGCGCTTCTTCGCGTCGTCGCGGTTGGTGTCGGTGACGTGGCCCTCGATCTGGATGTCGTTGAAGTCGTAGATCGCGACGAGCCCGCCGAGCTTGAGAGTCCCCGCGAGAGACGCCGCCTCGTGGGAGATGCCCTCCTCCATGTCGCCGTCGCCCATGAAGACCCATGTGCGGTTCTCGCGCTTCTTCATCTTCGCGCCAATCGCAAGGCCGACGGCCATCGCAAAGCCCTGCCCGAGCGGGCCTGTCGTGACCTCTACGCCCGGCATAACGCCGCGTTCGGGGTGGCCGGCGCAGCGGGAGCCATACTGGCGGAAAGTCTGAAGTTCCTCCATCTTGACATCGCCCGTGCCGGAAAGGTGGGCGAGCGCATAGACGAGGGACGAAGCATGGCCGCCGGAGAAGACGAGGCGGTCGCGGTTCTTCCACGTAACGTCCTTCGGATCGACGCGCAGGTGCCTAAGCCACAGCGTTGCGGCGAGGTCCGCCATGCCCATGGCCGCGCCAGGATGCCCGGATTTCGCCTTCTCAACCGTATCTGCGCAAAGGCAGCGGATGGTGTCGGCGGTAAGTTTAAGCTGGTCGTTGGTTATTTTCATCATTCCCTCCTTGGAATAACTGAGTATTATACCTATAAACAGGCTATAAAGTCAACCCAATAGAGGATAGGAAAGGCGCTCGCCCGAGCCTTTGCGTGGGGATGGGTACGCTTCGGCCGGGAGGCTCGTCTCGTCGAACGCGCCGACTCCGGCCTTACGGCCTCTCGTCGCTCGGGATTCGCGACACTATCCAAGACACACCGCTGTGCAAACCGCTCATAGGTCGCTCATCACGTCGCCGAGCCGACCTCCCGTCCTACGCAACCACGCCAAGCGGAGTATGCACCCACGCCGAAGGCATCGGGTTGGCTGAGCGCGAAGCGCGAACTGCGCAGCAGCCACAAGGGCCTGCGTGACGCGTGTGAGGCAGTAACTGCATGCGCAGTTGCGAAATTGATAGTTGAGAATTGAAAATGTAGAATGGTGAAACGTCCGCAATTCTACACTCTACATTCTACACTCTCAATTTACATACCCCCCTCTTGCGCAAAGGGTGTAAATGATGGTATAATACGCAGATACGCAAATCTTCCTTCGTAGAGAAACCGAGGGGAATGAAAGATCCGAAAGGCGACAGCAACAATGAAAAGCGACATACATCCTAGATACGAAGACGCCACAATCACCTGCGCGTGCGGCAACGTCATCAAGACACGCTCCACGAAAAAGGAGATGTCCGTCAACACATGCTCCGCGTGCCACCCGTATTTCACCGGTGCCAAGACCCTGGTAGATACCGAAGGCCGCGTCGATTCGTTCAAGAAGCGCTACGCGAAGTTCGCGAAGTAATCCCTTCCTCCCGGCAGGGCCGAAAGCGAAGGAGGGGTATCGTTGCTGGATTCCGACCAGATAGAGGGCGTTCTCGCCCGTCTTCCCGCAGTTGAAGCGGAGCTTGGCAATCCGGCGACGATATCCGACCGTCGTCGTTATTTGGGAGTTCTCGCCGAGTATAGGTTTCTCAAGAAGCTCGACTACGCCTGGTGCGCGTATCAGCTTGGCGAGGCCTCGGAGCGGGAAGTCTCCGCCGCGCTGCTGAAGCCAGACCCCCTCGACGCCCGCAACGCCGTGCTTGAAATCCGCGCGGGGACGGGCGGCGACGAGGCGGCCCTCTTTGCGGGCGACCTCTTCCGCATGTATTCGCGCTACGCCGAGGCGAAAGGATGGAAGACCTCGGTGATGAGCTCAAGCGCGACGAGCCTGAACGGCTACAAGGAAGTCGTCTTCACCGTCGCTGGGGAAGACGCTTACGGGACGTTGAGGTTCGAGTCTGGCGGCCACCGCGTCCAGAGAGTGCCGGAGACCGAGGCGCAGGGCCGCATCCACACCTCCGCCGCGACTGTGGTCGTCTTTCCAGAAGCGAACGAGCAGGACGACATCGAGATCCCCGAGAAGGACATAAGGATCGACCTCTTTTGCGCAGGCGGCGCGGGCGGGCAGCACGTCAACAAGACGGAATCCGCCGTGCGCATGACCCACCTTCCCACCGGCCTCGTGGCCGTATGCCAGGACGAGCGCTCGCAGATACGCAACCGCGAGAAATGCTTTGCGACGCTCAAGGCCCGCATCCTCGACTTGCGCAGACGCGAGGAAGAGGCAAAGACCGGCGCCGACCGCATGACGCTTCGCGGCAGCGGCGACAGGTCCGAGAAGATAAGAACCTACAACTTCCCGCAGAACCGCGTGACCGACCACCGAATCGGCCTTACCCTCTACTCCCTCGACCGCGTGATAGACGGCGCGATGGATCCCCTTCTCGACGCATTGCGCGAGAACGACATCGACGAGCGGATGAAACGCGCCGTTGAAGCGTCGGCCGGGAAGGCCTAAGCGATTTCAATCGGAATCTTGCGCTTCGCGCCGGGAATGTCGGCCACGAAGCGCGGAAGCGCGAGCCCACCGATGCGCTCTGCGCAGTAGCGCTCTATCTCCCTCGCCTTTTCGAGGGGAACTCCGAAGCGCTCCCGAAGGCCAGATACAGGATCGCACTGGAAGACGTAGTATGGGCGGATCCTCGCGGCGGAGAGCGCCTTTAGGAGCGCGAGCATCTTGCGGGGGGTGTCGTTTACGCCGCGCAGGAGGACGGTCTGAGAAGAGACTGGAATCCCGCGCGAGACAAGCCTTGCGCAAGGCTCCGCCGCCCTTCTCGCCTCCTCGGCCGTGTTGATGTGAACGTTTGCCCAGACCTTTCCAGATCGAGCGAGCATCCGAGCGAGGCGGTCAGTCACCCTCGCAGGGCGGTCAACAGGGGCTCTCGTGCAGATGCGAACAATGTCTATCTGGTCGAGCGACGCGAACGCATCCACGAACCGCGCCACTGCAGAGTCGGAAAGAGTAAGGACATCCCCGCCAGAGAGGAGCACGTCGCGTATCATGGGCCGCGCTGCGACGTAATCAACGCAAGCGGCGAGCTTTTCCTCGGTATCTACGACGGGCGTTTTCCCAAGTATGAACTGCCGCGTGCAGTGGGCGCAGCGCGAAAAGCACCTATCCGTCGTCATCACGAGAACTCGGTCGCCAAAGCGCCGCTTGAGGCCGGGCGGAAGGCTGCGCGAAGGCCTAAGCTCGCCGAACGGATCGGCGGACGCGGCCGGATTGCCACCGTTGAGAGAGCCTGCCATTTACCTTTAGTCCTCGCCGAAAAGCGACGCCGGGATGAAACACGAGGCAAGCGCGCAGTCCCGCACAGTCTTGACCGTGACGTGTATGTCGCGGCCCTTGAACATCTTGAACGCGTCTATCCACGCGCCTTCGAGGCGAACTATTATGACGCCCGAGTCGGCCTGGTAGGAGGTTATGACCAGCTCCTTGGGGCTGTAGCGGATGCCTGTGCCAAGCGCCTTCGAGACTGCCTCCTTCGCGCACCAAAAGCGTATTGCCGTCTTTGCCGCGCTCGCGGACTGTGCGGCAAGCTCAAGCTCCTCGGGCGTGAACACGCCAGTTGCGAACTCATCGGAAAGATCGCGCGATATAAGCTCCACGTCAACCCCGACTCGCGCATTCGCAGCGGCGACCGCCACTACGAACTGCGACGTGTGGGCGATTGCGATGTCGAGCTTGGTCGCAAGATGCTCGTTCCAGTCGCCGAGCGCGTGAGGTTTGCCGGAGTCGTCGGCCCATATCTGGACGTCCGCGCCGCTCCACCGAGCCTGGTAGCAGTCCTTTAGATACCGCCTTACGGCCTCCTTCGCGGCTATGCGACCAAAGAGCCATTCGGCCCTGCGCTGCACGGAACCGGTGATAGCGAAAAAGCCCTTCCGCTCTGGGCCGCAAAGGACTATCCTCGAAAGGATGCGAAGCCAAAGCTCCTCGTTCCTCTCAAGAACCTGATATGGAACGTCGGTCACGAAGGCGGAGGCGATGTCGGTCGAAGGATCGCCAAGAGTCTCCGGCCGCAGCGACTCGGTGAGAAACGCCATGGCGGGCTGCATGACAAGATCGCGATACTCGGGTGGAACGCGCTCGGTGAGCTCCTCCCAGCCGGAAAGCGACATTACCTCGTTGCCGTTGCCGTCGGTCACTGTTATGTCGCAAAGCTGGCTCTTTGGGGTGACGCCCGTAAGGCGCAAGTAGCACTTGAGCGTCGCGCCCTCCTTGGGAACCACCCCGTGGAAATCCATCCTCCTGAAGCGGAACGGGAAGCCGAACGCGCCCGCGAACCTCTCGTGGCTGCGCCAAAGCGAGAATCCGCTCGTTACGATTCCCATGAGAAGAGGGTTCACCGCCCATATCGGGAAGCGCGTGAACGCGAAGTTTCCGGCGAACGACGGCGCAGTCACCTCGTAGTCCATGCCAGACTCGCTCCACAGCTCCACGAACGAGATTCCGCGAAGCCGCCGCCCGAGGCTGATGCGATTTGAATATATGTCGCGGCCAGACCAGTGCACGCTCCTCGGCCTTGAAAGAGGCTCGACCGACACCGGAAGCTCCGGCGGCGCCGCGTCCGCAAGGACGAAGACCGCCTCCATGACAGGCCACGTAAATTCGCTGTTCGGCGAGTCGTCGCGGAGAAGGACCTTGATTGGCATCTCGCGGACTTTGCCGGACGCAACGCGCTCCGCCTTGAGGGAAAGCTTAAGTTCGCCGCGCTCGAAAGACACCATGCGACGGCATACGAAATCCTCTATCCTCGCAAGCTTCCCCTTTGGAGAGACGAGCGCGGCAGTTTCCGCCATTATCTCCACGCCGACAGGCAATGAAAGGAGGATCAGCCCCTTGAGGTTGGGGTCGGAATACGAAAGCTGGCTCGTTCCAAGGGCGTAGTCGCCGAGGAAAGGCATGTCGGAGAGGCGGAAAGTCTTCGATATCTCAACCGAGACCCCCGGGCTCGCCGCGGTGACTTCGGCATCCGAGACCATTGGGTTCATCGCGCCGAAGTCGAACTGCCTCTGCTTGCGGATCTGATGCGCCGCGGCGGCACGCTGGGCGGCACGCGCGCCACGCCCCTTCGGCTCGGCAAGGAACGACGCACCGGAAACGAGCGACTCGCCGGAGACGAGCGTAAGGCGCGGGAACGCCCTTGAAAGGCGCATCTCGGTGTCCTTGCGGACTTCGAGCGAGATTGCCGCGTCGAAATCAAGGCGACGCACATTGCGGCGCTGGAAGAAGCAAGACATGTCGAACTTCGCGCCGATGGATACGAGCTGGCCTATCGCGTGCTGGGCCTGGAGGACGCCTGAGCGGTGGATCGAGTTCATGGCGACGGCGGCGAAGTCCTCGCCCTTTAAAGTATCGCAGATGGCCGCCGTGGAAAGTGAACGCGGCCCCACCTCCACGAACACGCGGTAGCCGTCATCGAACATCTTGCGCACCGTCTCGCAGAGCCGAATCGGCTTCGCCCACCTTGCGGCGGTGTCTTCCCTCGCGGGCCTCGGGCCGGGCGGGATCTTGTCGGCTGAGGCGCAAGAATACACCTCGAAGACTGGCTTTTGCTTCATCCACCGCTTTGCGAACTTCTTCACCACCGGAACGAGGGAATCGCACATCTTCGTGTTGAAAGGCCTGTCGAGGGCGAGGACCATCGTGCGCACCCCCGCAGCCGCGAACGCGTCGAGGGCGGTGCTCTCGAAGTCCGGCGTGATGGCATACGTCTTCTGGCGCGGCGAATAGTCAACGGCAAGCATGACCTTGTCCGGGGGAAAGGCGGCGACAATGTCGTCTATCTCGCCGGGATGCCTCATGAGCACGCTCACCATCGAGACTGGCGGAAGACCGCCATGGTTCACGGCCTTGTCAACGATGGAGTATATGTCCCTTATCACGCTCACCCTGTCTGGCCGAGACGGGCTCTCGCCCGCCGCGCCGGAGCGCATCATGGCCGCAAGGTCGCCGCCCGCAAAACCGACCACGCCGTCCGGGGCGAGGCCTCCTGCGGCGAGCATGCGTGTAAGTGCCGCGCATGCGGCGTATGTCGATACAAGCGCCTGCGCATACGCCCCCGACTTGAATATGTCGGCGTCGTGCCTGTAGTAAGGAGCTGGCGGGAATATGAAAGACGACGGAGAAAACTCGTCGTTACCTGTCAACGCCTCCTCAAGCTCGTCGAATACGTCGCGGCACTCAGGCTGAGAAATCGCGAGGTCTCGCAGCATGTCAGGGTAGTAGCTCGGAACCCCGGGATACACGAAGGCGAGCTTGCCGCCGCCAGGGCCAATCAGCCTGTTGCGGGAATAGTATAGGCCGCCCCTATCCTTGATGCGCGCGCACCCGCCCTCAATCCTGCCCTTTGCCAAGACGAGCTTGGAGCGGAAAGAGGCGGTATCAGGCGCGATGACGGCGGCGACGCATTCGCCGCGCGTGAGGGAGCACGTGTAGGCAATATCGGCAAGCGAGACTTCAGGAACGCGGTCGATGAAGGAAATGAGCCGCCCCATTTCCGCCGCGAGGGCCGCTTCGCTGTCGGCAGAGACAAGGACAAGCTCCGTCATGAACGGTCCTCCAGCTCTTCCTCGAGGATGACAACCGCGCTGCGGCCCGGCGACGACGCATCGCCGCCGGGATCAAGCGCGTCGAAGTTCGAGCCCGACACCGCCGCGCGTCTCGGAGAGGCGTTCTCGCCGTTTATCCACGGCCTCGCCTCGTTGAGGAGATACGCGCTCGACGAAATGTTGGATATTGCATCCGCCGGATGCTCCCCGCCGATCTGCGGCGGCAGCACCTTGTGGTGGAGCGCGAGGGCGGCCTTTGCGAGGCCCGCCGCGAACGCCGCCTTGAGAGTGTGGCCTATGTTGCCCTTCACGGAGCCTACGCCCACGAGCTTTCCGCCTGGCCTGTGCTCGCCCCAGAGCCGCTGTATCGCGTCGATCTCGCGGCTCTCTGCGGCGGCGATTCCAGTTCCATCGGCCTCGATGAGACTTATGCTCTTGATGGGCACTCCCGCCCTTTCCGCCGCCTCCGAGAAAAGCGCGGCGTTGTCTTCGTCGGGGCCGTGGCCTATCGCCACTGACTTTACAAGGGCGTAGATGCGGTCGCGGTCGCGCAAGGCGTCGGCGCGGCGCTTGAGGACGAAGAACGCGCCGCCCTCGCCGGGGATGGTGCCGTCCTGCTCTTGCGCGAAAGGATGGAGCTCCGTTCTCGTCGAAAACTTCACCTCGCCAGAAAGGCCCTCAATGTAGGCGCGGGAAATGGGAGGCGTGAGGGCGCCTGCGATGGCGACATCGACGCGGCGGGAAACGAGGTCGTCCATCGCGACTTCGAGCGTCGCCGCCCCCGTGAGCATTCCCGCGTCCATGATGGTCGCCGCGCCGGAGAACGAGCATTCCCTCGCAATCCACGAGGCGAAGCGGTAGCCCGCCCCCATCAGGAACGACGCCGCATTGGGAGAGGGAAGGGAATCAACGAGCTTCGCCTTTACCGCGTCAAGCGACTCTACGGGAGCCTGCGGGAAGTAGCGCCGCAGAACGTCCATCGTCTGGTCGAGAAACGAAGTGTGCTGAAGCCAGTTGACGGTCGAGGAATTGAAGGGAGGCGCATAGCCGCACCTGACGCTGCCCTTCACTGGCTCTGCGGCTCGCGGCTTCATGGATGCGTCGGCCAAGGCGTCGAAGGCGAGCTGCGTAGCAAAATAAAGATCCTGGTTCTCGCCGGCATTTACCTGACGCGGGAAGTTCTGCATGGAGGGAACGCACGAGTAGAGGTCGCCGAGCTGCCCGATCCTCACTGGATAGGGCTTTCCGAAAACGCTCTTGTGGCCGATAGGCTGCTCGGCCTCGGGACCAGGAGGAGTCAACATCACCCTCCGTTCAAGAATCGCATTCCAAAACGCGGCGGCATCCGGGCAGCCCGCGAAACGGCAACTCATTCCTACAATGGCGATCGCATTATCCATACAGTGGCGGAGGGAGGGGGATTTGAACCCCCGATACGGAGATTAGTCCGTATGACGATTTAGCAAACCGTTGCCTTCAGCCACTCGGCCATCCCTCCAAAAGATTGAGTGGTATTATGCCAAAAGAAATTATGAAAGTCAACCCCTTGCATTGAAAACAAAAATATGATATACTACGCTCTGTTTTCGCAAAGCGAGGATAACTCAGTTGGTAGAGTGCCACCTTGCCAAGGTGGTTGTCGCGGGTTCGAGTCCCGTTCCTCGCTCCAGGAAAACCGGTGAAATGGGAGCGTAGCTCAGCTGGTAGAGCAAGTGACTCTTAATCACTGGGTCCAGGGTTCGAATCCCTGCGCTCCTACCATTCACCAAGGTTTTTCCAACGCGATGCGGAGGCTAGGTAGCTCAGTTGGTAGAGCAACGGACTGAAAATCCGTGTGTCGCCGGTTCGATCCCGGCCCTGGCCACCAGCATGCTATTGTCTACACGCAGGAATAATAAATGTCGCAAACCCTGTCCACCGAAGGGTCGTCTGTAAGCTCGTGCAGGAATCTGCGTCTGAATTCAAGGTGACCGCGCTCAAGGCAAAGGCGCCGCGACGTGGCGTAGTAAAGGCCGCAGATCATCCAACCAATCTGTATGAGCACAAAGTCCGCGAGCGACTTTATGTGCTGGTAATCGACGGGCTTGCGGTTCTCGATGCACTCTAGCACTGCCGGGTTGGGAGGCGCGTCGATTGCAAGGTTCCAGAACGCGCGGGAGTCGTTTCGCCAATCAGTGTGCTCCACCCGCTCTTCGAGAACGCGGAATATGTCGAGCTTGTCGGCGTCGCGGACAACGTGAGAACACGTTTCCGTGAGCACGTCGAGGCCAGACGGGATTTCGCGCCTGTTGTGATAGAGGACAGCCTTGAGGATGGCATCGCGCGTGTGCTCGTCCGAGAACACGGTTTCCAGCCAGCCCATCTTCTTCACGATGTCGTGCGAGAACACGGCGTGATCGACGGAATCCGAATCGCGGAACGTATTATAGAGCCGCAGCTGCTCGTAGCGCCCGGTATCGTGCAGGAGAGCCGCCGCAAGCGCCGCCTCGCGCGTGCAAGCGTCGAACTTCTCGCCGGACGCAATGAGCTCCGCGTTCTTGACGACGAACCCCGTATGCACGCGCTTGAGGCGCATCATCGCGGGAAGCTCGCCGTCCGCGTTCCTGTATCCATCGACGTATCTGTCGTAAAGCCTAAGAAGCGCGGCCTGCACCTCTCCTCCAATGTCCATGGCGCAACATTATGTCAAACCGCCCACGCACCTGCATTAGCGCGACGCAGGGACTACGTCGTCAAAGAACTTGTCGTCCCGTCCGTCCGCCGCGCCCGACGCAAGGACGAAGGAAACATTCTCCAAAGAGAGCCCGTCCACGTGGCGCGCGTAGAGGCCGTAGGCGGGAAGAACGCAGCCGAACATGTGAGAGTCGGGATACTTGCCAGCGACTTCAGGAACTGGCCGCGTCCGATCCTCCGCAGTGCCGCCGCCACGGCAGGTTATCTTGACATTGCGAAGCGTAACGCCATTGACGCGGCAACCCTTGACGCCGGTTATCGAGCTTGCTACGGCGGAGCGGGATTCGCCGACAAGATCCTCAATCAGGATGTTTCGGAAGACGTATTTGTCCGACGGCGGCGTTCCGCATGCGCGGCCGCTGCGCGTTCCCGCGCGCACGAAAACGGGCACGCACGTCCCATACGCGGCAATCCTCCGAAACGAGACGTTCTCAACCGTCCCGCCGTCAACGTTCTCCACGACGACGGCCGAAAGACAGGCTGGCTCGTCCGCGCCAAGGCCAGGATACCTCCTGGCCCGATCCGCGTTCACGTACCACGGGCGGTTGCGCCCGAAGCGGCGGTCAATAAAGTCGCGGCGCGGCGCCTCCGTGCGGCAATCGACGAAGAGTATGTTGCGCATCGTCCCGTGGCTCGCGGTGCCGAGCTTGAGCGCGTTGCAGTTCGAGCGGGCGACGACGTTGGAAACCAAGACGTTCTCCACTACGAAGAAAGGGTTGTTCGACTTGAGGCATACGGCATCGTCGCCCGCGTCTATGTCGCAGTCTGCAATGACGGCGTTTCTCGCCTCAAGGTCGATGCCGTCGTTGTTGGCATTCGCGTGGTTGTCGATCTTGAGCCTCCGCACATCGACGTTCTCGCAGCACTTGAAGACAACGCCCCAGCAGGCGGAATCACGCAGGGTAAAGTCGGAAAGCCGGACATCGCGGCAGTCCGCAAAGAAGATGCCGCGCGGACGGCGCCCCTCCTGGTTGCCGCCGTAGTTCTCCGGCTGCGGCCAGGCCGTGCCATTCCCGAATATCTCGCCCTCGCCGGTTATCGCGACGTTCGTGACGCCGATTGCCGAAACAACCGCGCTCCACGTCCCCTCGGAATACGGAAGTGTCGTCACGCGGTAGTTCTCAAGGCCTACCTTGCCCTCCAGGACCGCGCCCTTCTCAAGATGAAGCTCGACGTTGCTCTTTAGGTCGATCTGCCCCACGAGATGCCGCCCCGCGGGAACGACTACGCGCCCGCCTCCACGGGCCGCCGCCTCGTCGATTCTACCTTGGATGTCGGCGCCACCGTTAGCCGCCGCAGCAGCGTTGAAACAAAACGCCGCCACAGTGAGGACAATTCCCGCCGCCCTTCTTGCCGCATATCCCATACGATTATTCTCCATTGCTCTTTTCTTTGTTCTATCGAAATTCTATCAAACTCGCATTTCTGCGGCTAACGCGCAATGGACTCCACCCTGTCAAGGATGTTCGTGCATGCGTCGATCTGCGCCGTTCCGCCGACAACGCAAATCGCCGGTGAGTTCGTAAGCGAGTCGAGGGTGTCAGCAAAGCGTACAAGATCGGCTTTTGTCGTCTGAAGCATTTCGCGGCGAAGCCTCTGCTCGTCGTCCGGAGTCCTCCCGGAGAGCGCCAGCGCCGCCGCCGAGGACATCTCCACGCTCGGGGTCAGATACGGCTCCGTGTCCGCCACCGTGCCG
>JBGUVV010000058.1:0-4642 GCA_045220525.1 Kiritimatiellia bacterium | reverse complement strand
GCGGCGTTCAGAACCCTTCCGCCGACCTTGTAGCATATGGGCGGCGTGTCGCTCCATCCTCCTGCGATGTCGATGCGCAAGGGCTTTTCCACAAGAACCGCCTTGCGGCGCAGGTCAACGAGACGACTATGGTCTATTTTTTTCATCTTCTCCCCCAGTTTGTGCCTCTCCCAGAGGCCGTCTTCCTTGAAAGTGTCGTCGATATGATAGCGAAGATGGTACCAACCGCCTCCCTGCAGAGGCAGTGACGTCAGGCATTCGCCCTTCCCAAGCGAAACCGCCCCGTATTCGCACGGAACGTTCGTCACGATGTTCTCTCCACCGAGACGCGCAATCGGGGCGCGGCATCCATCCACGAGCGTTCCGCCTCTGCCAAGAAGCTTCAAGAGCTCGCGCGAAGAGCCGACATGGAAGAACCGGCACTTTGGTACGACCGACACCGAGAAACCGGCGAACCCGCCGAGGAGGAGCCTTGGGAACTCTTCGTAGATGTCGCCTTCGACAGGCAGCTTCGCCATCTTCTCGGCAGTCGGCCAGTCGATGAACATTATGCCAGTGTCGATGAGATGCTTCCCACGGCTTACCTGGGGCTTCTGGAGAAACGCGGAAACGGCGGAAAGGCCCGTCGGCTTCGCCGACTCATACACGCCATGGCGTCTCGCCTGCCAAGGTCCGTCCGGATAGGCTACGCCAGTGACGCCGCGGCGCGCGAACTCCACGGCGGAATAGTCGAGATACGGAATGACGTCACCGCAGCAAACGACAACGCCCGGCGAAGAGGGGAGCTTCTCCATCTCGCCTATAATGTGGTCTATGAGAGGCCTGCCGTCCGGCATGGGGACAAACGCCTTGCCCATGGCGGCGTAGGCAGGGGTGCGTTTCGCGTCGCCGCCGCTGTGGCAGACGAGGACGCAAGAGTTCTTGCCGAGCCTTCCGCCGCGCATGACGATCCTAAGAGCGTTCACGGTCGCCCCGAGCGAGCCGACGCGGCGGTCGCCCGGGTCTGGAACGACAAGGAAGCCCTCCCGCCCGAGGAACTGCATTCTGTAGCCTTCCGCTTGCGCGCGGTTCGCCGCCGTCACTATGACAAGATCGTATTTCATATGCCTTTCCGGTCAAGAAGCACCGGCGGACAATCCACCCCGCGGCAATCAGCCGTCATTCGACCAGGACGCCTTCGGGCCGCAGGATTTCAGGGATAGTCCGCCGGCAAAGTCAACACCTCGCACCCGTCGTCGGTTATGGCGACGGTATGCTCGAAATGGGCGGCGAGGCAGCGGTCGCGCGTGACGACCGTCCAGCCGTTTTCAAGGACATCGGTCTTTTCGCCCTTCTTCGTCATCGTTATCATCGGCTCTATCGCTATCGTCATGCCCGGCTTGAGGACGAGCTTCGTGCCAGGCTTTCCGTAGTTCGGAACCTCCGGGTCCTCGTGGACCGTGCGCCCGACGCCGTGGCCTATCCAGTCCCTCACCACGCCGAAGCCCGCGTCCTCCGCTACCTTCTGTATCGCGTATCCGACATCGCCGAGATGAACACCAGGCCCGCATGCGTCGATACCGGCCTTGAGGCACGCCTTCGTCGTCTCGACAAGGCGCAGGACATCAGGATCCACTACGCCCAGCGCGACAGTGCGGGACGTGTCGCCGTTAAAGCCGCCCTTCAAAATCCCGACGTCGGTCTTGACGAGATCGCCAGGCATGATCACGCGGTCGCGCGACGGAATGCCGTGGATAACCTCGTCGTTTATCGAGACGCACAGGTGCCCCGGGAATCCCTCGTACCCGAAGAAACTCGCGCGCACACCCATCCTGCGGCAGTAGTCGTCGACAAGATCGTCGATCTCGCCAGTAGTCACGCCCGGGGCCACGTGCGCCGCGCAGATGTCGCGTATCTCCGCGCTCATCCTGCACGCTTCGCGCATCCTGCCGAGCTCGGCCTTGGTCTTTATGTCAACTTTCATAGTCTTTCCAACCGTAAAACACCATCGCCTACATGTCGAGCCTGCCGCGGATGGCGCGCTTGAGCGTCAGCGGGTCGCAGTAGGCAATTCCAGAATCGGCGGGCAGGCCAAACGCAAGGCGGGTGACCTTGGCCCCGGTGCCGCGCAGAAGCTCCGCCACGTACCCGGCGGTCGCGTCGCCGTCCATGTCGGTCGACACTGCAAGAAGGACCTCTTTCGCGCCCTCGCGGACCACGCGGTCGCGGAGCTCCGCGAGACGCAGCTTCTCTGGTCCCATCCTGCGGGCGGGCGCGAGCTTTCCGCAAAGCGCATGGTAGCGGCCGCGAAACGCGCCAGACGACTCAATCGAGACGATGTCGGCAGGCTCTTCCACCACACAAAGTAGAGAGGCGTCGCGAGTCTCGTCGGAGCAAAACCCGCAAGGGTCCCTGTCTATCGTGGTGAACGCGCCGCAGATGGAGCAGCAACGGACCTTGGAGGCCGCCGCGTCAAGCGATAGAGCGAGCGGCCTCAGCAGGCGCTCCTTCTCGCGCACAAGTGCAAGCGCGGCCCGCCGTGCGCTACGCCGACCAAGGCCCGGCAGCCTTGACAGGCACTTTTCCAGTTCCTCTATCGGAGGGAGCGTCACGTCGGCCTATTTGCCGAAGACTCCCGGGAGCCCGCCGGCCTGCATCTGCTTGAGCATATGCTCGCGAACCGCGTCACGAACCTTGTTGAGAGCTCCATTGACGACATTGAAGAGCATCGTCTCGAATCTCGCAGGGCGGCCCTTGACGACTTCGTCGTAGGCCTCGGGGGCGATGGCGATCTTGGTTATCGTCATGTCGCCCCTCGCAGAGACCGTTATGCCTCCGTTCGAGTAGTCTATGACGACCTTCTTTACCTCGGCCTCCATCTTCTTGGCCTCGGAACGCATCTGCATCGCCTGTTTGAACTGGTCTAACATTCCCATTTTGCTGTCTCCTCGTTCTTGCCAACGAACTCCGAGCGCGTCAGGCGAGTGGCCTGCCGCTAATGTCGGAATACGCCTTTAGATATATCTCGCGCGTGCGCGCTATCACCTCGTCCGGAAGGACCGGCCCCGGAGGCTGGCGGTTGAAGTTCACCGAATCAAGCCAGTCGCGCACATACTGCTTGTCGAGGGACGGCGGATTGGAGCCCACCTTGTAGGACGTCGCTGGCCAGAAGCGCGACGAATCGGGAGTCAGCACCTCGTCGGCAAGCACGAGACCGCCGTTTGCGCCCTTGCCAAACTCGAACTTCGTGTCGGCGATTATTATGCCGCGCTCGCGGGCGTATTCCGCCGCCTTCGAGTAAAGCCCGATCGTCGCGTCCTTGAGCGCCTTCGCCGTCTCGGCTCCAACGACCTCCACAGTCTGGGCGTAGTTGATCGCCTCGTCGTGGTCGCCTATCGCCGCCTTTGTCGTCGGCGTGAAAAGGACTTCGTCAAGCCGAGAGGCGTTCTCGTAGCCAGGACGCAGCTTTTCGCCGTTTACCGTCTGAGAGGCCTTGTATTCCTTCCAGCCCGAACCCGTCAGATAACCGCGGGCGATGCACTCCACGGGCAGCATCTCCACCTTCTTCACGAGCATCGACCTCCCACGGAGATCGTCTGCATATGGCTTGAGGACCGCCGGGTATTCATCGACATTCGCCGTCAGCAGGTGGTTCTCCACGCCGAGGAAATCCATCCAAAAGAGCGAGAACTGGTTGAGAACCTTCCCCTTGTCGGGAACTCCGCACGGAAGGATCACGTCAAACGCCGATATCCTGTCGGTGACGACCATGAGGAGGCTGTCGCCGAGGTCGAAGATGTCGCGCACCTTGCCGCTTTTTTGCGGGACGCCTGGGATCGAACATTCGATCAGGGCGTGGTTGTTGTCGTATTTCAAGGCTTCACCCCTTTTTAGAATCTGTAAGTCACGGAGAATCCGGCCGCATGGCAGAACCCCCATTTCGTCTTAAGATGCCAGCGGTCGCCAGTTGCGTCTTCTGTCATCGCCATGTCGCCGCCCTCCATGAAAATGCATGCGTACGAGAGCGTGAGCTCAAGCCCGCCCCAGCAATTCCACGAAAGACCTGTGCCAAGGATATGGCGGTCGGCTGGCGGAAGCATTACAGAAGCCTGCGTCCATGTCGTCGCGTCCATGTCATACGTGTATGACACCATCCACTTCCAGTCCTCGACGAAATCCCAGCAAGAGCCGATTGCCCCACGCCACGTGTCGCGCCAGTCGAGATGAGTGTCCTTGTCACGAACAGGCAAGTCGAAATGCAGAGTATCATACTCGGACCACTGCGTCCACGAAACCATTGCGCCAAGATGCCACGTGGGCGCGACATCCCAGTTGCAACCCACCGCAGCCGACTGCGGCATGGTGATGTCGGCACTGGCATATCCCGTCGTGGCCGCCGCAGTGCCTGCGGAGACACCGCCAGGATCGCCCGCGGCCGGGTTAATCACGGTATTGGACGTCTTACCCCTGACATGAGTGTCTATCCAAGACTTATACACTGCGCCAACGGAAAACGTGTCGGTGACATCGTACTTGGTGCCGACCTGCCAGCCGACGTCCTTCATCTCGTTGTCGCCGCGCAGGCGGTTGCCGAAAGTCGCGGTTCCAAGCCCTCCCATCGGCACATGCGGCCTGGAATACTGCTCAAACTCGAAATACAGGA
>JBGUVV010000057.1:0-16814 GCA_045220525.1 Kiritimatiellia bacterium | reverse complement strand
GCGAGTTCACGCTCCTCGACCAGAATCTGCCGCACGAGATAATGCCGCTTCGCGACGAGATGGTCGTTTGCGGCGAGGCGTTCACGGTGAAGAGCGCGCCTAACGTGATGATAGAGGGCGAGATGACTTTTCGAGCCCAGATGCTCGATGACTTCAAGCCGAACGGCGTTGTCGTCTGGGACACGTCCGACGACGTGGAGGCGTCGCTCTGGGGCGGCGTCATGACCGCTACCGCGATGACGAAGGGGATTCGCGGCGCGGTGATTGCCGGCGGCATACGCGATACGAAGCAGATACTGGAGCAGAAGTTCCCTGTGTTCTACAAATACCGCGTGTCGAACGGCTCCCTCGGGCGATGCATGATCACGCACTACCAGGTGCCCGTCAGAATCGGCAAGGTGGCGGTCCGCCCCGGCGACATCATCTTCGGCGATATAGACGGAGTTCTTTGCATTCCACGCGAAATAGCCTACGACGTCCTTCTCCGCGCCGAGGGAATTGAGCGCAACGAGGTCGACATCTTCTCGTGGGTGCACCAGGGCGACACCATCAGCGAAATCATTGACAAGGGCGGATACTTCTGATGGGTGATGACATGCGGTAGGCGCGCATGGATATGCCGAACTTGCGCTTGAACATCTTCATCAGGTGGTTCGGCGAGCCGTAGCCGCATTTCTGGGATATCAGGTCGATTGTGCAGGATGTTTCCTGAAGCATTCGTTCAACGGCTTGGAACCTACAGCTGCTGATGGCGGAGAGTACCGAGCCCTGCCCGGCCTGCGAGAAGCGGAGGTCGAGAAGCCGCCGCGAGATGTGCAGGTGCATTGCGACATCGTCCGGTCCTATCCCTTCCGTCGCATGGCGACTGATGTACGCAAGAGCTTTTTCAATGAGGTGTCCGTATGGCTGCGTCCCAAGGGTGGAGCCGCGCTCTGCGACGCTTGGTTTGCCCTTGACGGTCACGTTGCGCGGCGGCCTGTCTGGATGCGAGATAAGCTCGTCGAGCAACTTTGCCGCCATGTATCCGAAGGTGTCCGGTGCGACGGCTATGCTTGACATGGAGGGGGACGTGCTTTCGCAGATGGACTCGTCGTTATCGACTCCGAGGATCGAAAGCTCTTCCGGGACTTTAAGACCGGTCGTCTTGGCAAAGGCGAAGGCGGTGAGTGCAATTCGGTCTGACGCGGCGAAGAGGCCGATGGGGCGTGGCAGGGACAGAAGTGCTTGAGCTGCTTCAGTTGGATCGGAATTGGCCTTCAGCTTTGCGCATGTAAATCCGCATTTCTCAATGCTTGACGCGAACGTCTTTTCGCGCTCTTCCGCCCACGGGACGGGATTGGGCGGCGAAAGGAATGCGAAACTTCTAAAAGACCCTGTGGCGAGGAGGTGGTTTGCTGCGGTTTCGCCTATGAGTCCCGAGTCGTGGTGCAGAAACACGATGTCACGTGACCTTGAGAAGATGGATGAAGTGCGCGGCAGATTGATGTCAAAAAGAATGATAGGAATGTCCATGTCTGCGAAACCGCAGATGTCAGGGTCGATGTCCGGCATGCTGACGATCATGCCGTCTATCTGTGCCTCGCTGTCGCAGTATAACTTGAGCTCTGCCGTCGTAGAGGCCAGTCTGATGTTCCAAGGCCTTCCCTCGCCGATGTAACGGAACACACCGTTGCGCTTTTGCCATCCCGTGAGACCCATGGTGGACACGGCGACAAGCACGTTTCGCGATATCAACTCCCTCTTTTTTGTCATGATTGCGGCGTATTATATATGACAGGGTATTCAAGTGTCAACCTCGGTATTGCTTGATATGATAGTATTTGCTTCTTGAAAAGATATAATGCCTAAGATTGATTTTGGTACAATACACCCCATGAAAATCACCAAAGTCAAGGCCACCGCTGTAAACGTGCCTTTCAAGGCCGGCATTAGGTGGAGTTGGGGCGTCCGCTACGAGACGACACGCCTTATTGTGCAGATCGAAACGGACGAGGGCATCACAGGCATCGGCGAGACGATGGGCCGCGTTGGTGCCGCCGCCGTCGAATACGAGGCGAAGAAGATCATCGGCGAGAACCCGTTTGACATCGAGCGCATACTCGGCTTCTTCCGTCCAAGGCCGTACTTCTTCGGCTACGCGGGCTACGGACTCATCGCGGGCATCGAGATGGCCTGCTGGGACATCATCGGCAAGGCTTTGAACAAGCCCGTATGGGCGCTCATGGGCGGCAAGTTCCGCGAAAAGATCGACATCTCCGGATATGTCTTTACACGGGCGCGGAATCCTGCCACGGGCGAAGGTGGCGAGACGACGCCCGAGGAACTTCTTTCCTACACGAAGGAACTGGTGAAGCAGGAGGGTTTCAAGTGCATCAAGCTGAAGGTCGGCGCGTCGGAGCCTGACATTGACATCGCCGCGATCGCGATGTTCCGCGAGGCGTTCGGCCCGAAGATGCAGATTCGCATCGATCCCAACGGAACGTGGAATCCGCAGACGGCTCTCTACGTCTGCAAGAAGCTCGAGCCCTACAACCTTCAGTACATCGAAGACCCGACATGGGGCATCGAGGGCATGGCGCGTCTTCGCCGCGACATCAACATCCCGCTTGCGACGAACATGTGCGTCGTCGATTTCGACCAGGTGCCCATTGCGTTCCGCATGAACGCGGTGGACGTCATCCTCGGCGACCTGCACAAGTGGGGCGGCTTCTCGTACTCCAAGAAGCTCGCGAACGTCTGCGACACGCTTCTTTGGGGAATGTGCATACACTCCGGTGCCGAACTCGGCATTTCCGAAACCGCCAAGCTGCACCTTGCGACGTGTACACACAACCTCACATACGCCATCGACACGCACTATCCGCATCTTGCGGACGACATCCTGGAGGGCGGCATGCTCAAGTTCGAGAACGGCACGATGACCGCCCCCGACAAGCCGGGACTCGGCGTGTCGCTCGACATGGACAAGTTCGAGCGCTATGCCGAGGCGAACCGCAAGGCCGGGCTGCGCGAGGGTTACGAGAAGGATCCTGGGCGTCCGGCGGACTGGTGTCCGAAGAAGTTCCAGTGGTGATCGCATGAAGACAGCGTTCATAACAGGGGCGTCGCAGGGGCTTGGACGGGAGATCCTCGCCGAGTTCTCGCGGCATGGCTACTTTGTCATTGCCACGTCGAATCGCGGCAAGGTCGAGCTGCCGGGTCCCGGCAAGGTAATCCCGTGCGACCTCTCCGACTCTGCAGCGATAAAGTCTGCGTTCTCCGGCATCGACAGGCTGGACGTTCTGGTCAACAACGCTCGGCTTGATCCTTCCACGCATCGCGAAGGGGAGGACGATGCCTCGTGGTTCGACCGCAACATCGCGGTGTCTCTTCGCGGTTCGTATCTCTGTGCGCTGGAGGCGCTGCGCATCATGTCCGTGCAGAATCCCTCCGGCGGCGCCATCGTCAACGTTTCGTCCATACGCGCCATCATACCAAATGACAGGGAGCGCATTCCATACGGCATCGCGAAGGCGGGTCAGATCAGTCTCACGCGCTCGCTTGCCGCGCTAGGCGGCGAAAAGGGCGTCCGCGTCAACGCGGTCCTTCCGGGGGCGGTCTTGACGGAGAACCTGCTGCGCCGCGCCGGCGAGGAGCGTCTCAAGGCCGTCAACGCGACGATTCCCCTTGGACGTCCCGGCACGATGCGAGAGTGCGCCGAGACGGTGCGCTTTGCCGCCGAGCAGACCTACATGACTGGCACCTGCCTGAACGTTAGCGGAGGTTTGCTCATGCTCTGAAGGAGAACGTCGAGGTGATGAAGATCGAATATAAATGGCGGATGCTCGCGTTGCTCTGGGTGGCGTTTCTGCTCAATCAGGCCGATCGCGCCATGTTCGGCTTTGTCATGCCGCTGTTGAAGGAAGACCTTGGTCTTACTGACGTGCAGCTCGGCCTTGTGGCGACGACGTTCCACGCATTCTACGGCGTCCTTGCGCCAGTCGCGGGCTTCGCGGGCGACTTCTTCCGCCGCAGCCGCGTCATCTTCACCGCGATTCTCACGTGGAGCGCAGCGACTCTGGCCACCGGATTCTCCACATGCATTGCGCACCTCATTTTGTTCCGCGGTGCGTCGCTGAGCTTCGGCGAGGCGTTTTATATGCCGGCCGCCAACTCGCTGATCGGTGAATGCCACGAGAAGACGAAGGGGACGGCGATGGCCATCCACCAGACGGCTCTCTACTGCGGCATGATCGGGTCTGGCGCGGTAGCAGGATGGCTTGGCGTCCGCTACGGCTGGCGCAGTCCGTTCTTCATCTTCGGTGCGCTCGGCGTTCTGTGGGCGGTCGTTCTTTTCTTTGGACTGAAGGAGCCTAATGCGCGCGTGGCCGGACGTTCCGGCAACCGTGTTTCGCTGGCCGAGGCCGCCAGGCGGGTGTTCGGCAGTGCGCGGATCCTGGCGATGGGCGTTGTGTTCGGATGCATCGTGTTCTGCAACGTCGGCTACATTACGTGGATCCCGACACTGCTCCACGAGAAGTTCGGACTGTCGCTTGCGGCGGCGGGCTTCACGTCGATGCTGTGGCACGTGCTGTGTGCCATCGGCGGCGTGATGGCGGGCGGACGTGTCAGCGACTGGCTGCGCGGTCGCACGGAGAAGGGTCGTCTGGCTGTTCTGGCTGCGGGATTTGCCGGATGCATCCCGTTCCTTGCGATGATGGGGCTTGCACCGTCGCTGTTTCTGGCTGTTGCTGGACTGTCGCTTTTTGGATTCTTCCGTGGAATGTGCGATGCCACGTTCTTCCCGTCGCTCATCGAGATGATCGTCCCCGCCTACAGGAGTTCCTGCCAGGGCGTGGTGATCGCGTTCGGGCTTCTCATCGGCGCTCTCGCCCCCATCGGCCTTGCTTGGCTCAAGGGAGCCTTCGGCCTCAGCATCGGTATGGCGTCGCTCGCCGCCGCCGCCGTCCTCGGCCTTGCCCTTGTCGCAGGACTCTGTATTTCCCCCAATCCAAACGGAAAGGACAAAGCATAGTGAAGATAAAGTTCCCTGTCGCATTGTTGTGCGGTCTTGCGGTGGTACCGGCGATTGCCGCAGTGACGGCCTCGGCGGTTTCAGATTCGGGGTTGGCGGCGCCCTGGCGAAAATACTGGGCTGAGAACCGTGCGCGCTGTATTGCCGATATTGAGGCTAACCGAAAGGCCGACGTTTCCCTCGTGATGAAGGATGCAAGCGGGCGCATTCTGAAGAACGCTGCGTGCGATGTTCGACAGGTTTCATCTGATTTTGTCTTTGGCTGCAATGGACTTTGCCTCGGACAGCTCGGTCCGACGAACGCGGCATATGAGGCGAAGCTTTCCGAGTCCTTCAACCTTGTCACGACGACGTTCTGTCCCGGAATAATGGAGCCGAAGAAGGGGCAGTACCGCTTTGACGCCAATTCGGAGGAGATTTGGCGCCGTCCACCGTCCGACCGCGTGCTCGACTTTGCTCGCGCGCACGGCATGCGTATGAAGGGCCAGCCGCTCATCTGCGACCGCTGGCATCCGTCATGGGCGAAGAGCCAGACGAAAGCCGAGGCGGAAGCGTACTACCGAGACTGGCTTCGCCGCGTCGCGGAGCGCTACGGCAGGAGCGTCTGGTATTTCGACGTTGTCAACGAGGCGTTTGACACGCCGAAGAGGACGCCGGACTTCCCGCTGTACCAAGGGGACAAGACTCTTTCCTTCGTGGACTGGGCGTATGCGGAGGCGGAGAAGGTATTCCCGAAGGAGTGCATGCTGGGAATCAACATGGGCATTGGAGCGACGGACTGGAACCGGAGCGGGAAGCGCTATTTCAAGCTCTGCAAACGCATCTGCGACAAGGGGATCCGCCTTGACGCGATAGGCTTCCAGTTCCATCTCTTCAGCCGCGAGAAGGGCGAACGCTTCGTACGGCTTGAGCATTGGCATCCTGACATGCTTCGCAGGTCATACGACGAGTTCGCGAAGCTCAGGAAGCCGCTTTTCATAAATGAAATCACGATACCGTCGACGATTCTCCCGGGCGAGGCCGGACGCGATCTTCAGGGCGAGATCGCGGAGGACCTGTATCGTTTCTGGTTTTCCATTCCGCAGGTTGCGGGGATAATCTGGTGGAACCTCTGCGATGGCGCGGCCTGGGGCGGTGAAGACCGGGTCAAGGGTGCGCTCCTCGACGAGAAGATGGGCGAAAAGCCAGTTTACAAGAGGCTCAGAAATCTGATGACGCGAGACTGGCGCACGCGCCTGTCCGCGCAGACGGACAGTGGCGGAAGACTTTCGTTCAGAGGATTTCGCGGAACGTACGAGGCTGATTTCGGCGGTGGAACCGTCGTGCGGTTCGATGTGCGGTAACGACAGTTCAAGTCATAAAGATTGGAATGGGGAGACACCTCATTTGCGGTTGTGATTTTGGCGCGGAAAGACGATGTTTTGGCGAGTTATCGAAGAAACAGGACGACGAAGATACCCGCGGGGATACCCGCGGGGACAGACCCCAGCGCGCGGCGGATTTCACCTATTTGCAAAATTGCGGATAGGTGAAATTTTGCATTGACTGACATCGCGTAACTGAAATCGCCGATGCGCTTGGCACGGAGAAAAGCGGAAGGATCTCAAAGGCTCTTGACATGCTCGCCGAGTGCGGGCTTGTGTCGGCGGAAGCGGGGCTAAACCCGGAGACAGGGGCGGAGATTCGCGAACGGCGCTATCGCCTGCGGGACAACTATTCGCGGTTTTACCTCAAGTTCGTCGAGCCAGTTGCAAGGATGATAGACGACGGCTCGTATAGGTTCAGTTCGCTTTCCATGCTTGACGGGTGGAATTCTGTGATGGGGCTGGCATTCGAGAACCTGAAGCCCTACCAGCGGCGCGGCGGAGCGCAGGCGGTCGTGTGGTTCAACGAGGCCGAAGACCGCGCGAAAGTCGTCCCGAACGCAGGGCTTGAGGGAACGTTCGACTGGGTGCACCAGTCTGCCATCAAGTTATGCTCGGTTGGATGTGGTAAAATGCACAGCGACTGGGGATATTTGATATACTATAGTCAGTCAGACAAGGAGGATGCAAATGTATAGATTGTTTTCCGGGTGTAAGATATGTGCTGTGCTGGTCGCGACGGCAGCCGTCGCGCACGGAGCGGACGCAGGGCCGATGCTCACACAATGGGGCGAGAAGGTGACCAGCGAAAACTGCTGGCGAAGCTATCCGCGCCCGCAGATGGTGCGCGGGAACTGGACCAATCTCAACGGCGACTGGGACTACGCCGTCACGAGCGTGACCAACACGCCGGGGCGTCCGGAGAAGTGGGAAGGCAAGATACGCGTCCCGTTCCCGGTCGAGAGCGCGCTTTCCGGCGTCGGACGGCTTCTGGAGCCGGACGAGTTTCTTTGGTACACTCGCAAGATCGAATGCGACCCGAAGCCAGGCGAGAGGATTCTCCTCCACTTCGGCGGCGTCGATTTCCGTGCGATGGTGTTCATAGGACACGACGAGGTGACGGATGTCCCGCACGAAGGAGGGCAGAACCCGTTCACTCTCGACATTACCGACTATGTCAGACCGGGCGAGAACGAGCTCACCGTCTGCGTCTGGGATCCGACGGAGGACTTCGTAAACTCCCGCGGCAAGCAGAGCTTCCAGCCGAGGGGATGCTTCTACACCCGCGTCTCCGGCATCTGGCAGACCGTGTGGATGGAGACCGTCCCCGACAGGTACATCAAATCCTACAGGGTCTTCACCGATATCGACAAGGGGACGGTGCGCTTCGAGTTCGACAAGGTCGAGGGCGCCGGAGAAGTGTCCGTCACGACCGACATGCCGAAGGACTTCGAGTGCTGGTCGCCGGAAAACCCAAGGCTATACAGTTTCACCGCGAAGTACGGCAAGGACGTGGTGAAGGGATACTTCGGCATGCGCAAGATCGAGAAGCGCAGGGACGCGAAGGGCGTGTTGAGATTCTTCCTCAACAACAAGCCTTACTTCCCGATCGGCACGCTTGATCAGGGCTGGTGGCCTGACGGGCTGCTCACGCCGCCTTCCGAGGCTGCGATGGAATACGACGTGAAGGTGCTCAAAGACTGCGGCTTCAACATGCTCCGCAAGCACATCAAGGTCGAGCCGCAGCAGTACTATGCGATGTGCGACAGGCTTGGCATACTCGTCATACAGGACTTGCCGAGCGGCAGCGGCAGTCCGCGCGACCCGATGAAGGCCGACACCGTCAAGCGCTACTGGCTCGAGCGGCGGGAAATGAAGGAAATGATGGATGGTTTGCAGCCGTTCGCCTGCATAGTCATGTGGAACCCATACAACGAAGGGTGGACGCAGCCGGGCGAGTTCCTCACCCATGCAATGCTCGACTTCACGCGACGGTACGACAGGACGCGCCTTGTGAACGGTCCGAGTGGCTGCTGGGACTGGGAGGGCGGGCACCTTCTGCCGAATGGATGGAAGTGGGAGAACCGCGTCCTTACGCGGCACAGGCCCGCAAGCGAGTGCGAGGCGGCGGACACCGTCGATTTGCATCTCTACCGGGGGCCTGCGATGTTCGATGTGAATGATCGCAGGATATCGTTCCTTGGCGAGTTCGGCGGACTTGGCCATCCCGTCGCCGGCCACATGTGGAAAGAGTCGAAGGACGGCAAGGGCAACTGGGGTTACGGCGGAATCGAGGACACCAAGACGCCGGAAGGACTCGAGAAGGCATATCTGGGTCTCATGGACAAGCTCGGCGAACTGGCCGAGAAGGGGCTCGGCGGATCTGTCTATACGCAGACGACGGACGTGGAAATCGAGATCAACGGATTGATGACCTACGATCGCAAGGTCCTGAAGTACAACCCGGAAGTCCTGCGAAACGCGCACGAAAGAGTGGTGCGTCGCGCCTTGCGGTCGGGTGTGGACTGAGAATTGCCGCGTTCGCCGATCTTGTGCGCGGCGTTCTTCGTAATGAACGCCATCGCCTTCTGCTTCTTCCAGGGCCTGTGCCGTTGAGATCGCCGCATTGCGTCTATTCCGCGTATAACGTGTGTCCATCCGCGGACAAGGCGATCATCAACGCAGTTGGGTCGAACCACACCGGGTGGCTGAAGTGGTGCCGCGAGAACTGCAGCGGAGAAAGAGAATTCGACTATCTAGACTGGGTCTTGGAGCGATAACCGCGATTTTTCATCAGGGTGGCCGTGAAGACCGTGAGGCAGATTTCGAAAATTGCAGGAGGGACCCGTTGTTGTGGCGTGTCGAGCGGATATTTGCTATAATTGTCCTGATGTAAGGCGTTAGTGCGTCTTGCCAGTAAAATATTGTAGGAGTAGGTAAGCGATGAGGAGCGGTGAGCCATGGATTCTGACGTATTGATGCTGTCTGTTTTGTGCCTGAGTGCATTGACGGCATGCGCGGAGTTCGAAGCGCCTCCCGCCCCGAAGGACGTCCCGCCGCTGATGGTGACGGCGTCGGGCGACGCTGTCACTTCCAAAGAGCAGTGGGAGAGCGTCCGCAGGCCGGAGATAGCCAGGCTGCTCCTTGAACAGGAGTATGGCGTCCGTCCCGTGGAAAGACCGGCCGACCTTGCGTTTTCAGAGACTGCCGCGCCGGAGGAGTGCTACGGCGGCAAGGCGTTGCGCAAGCGCATCAGGGCGGTGTATTCTGGCCCTGGCGGAAAGGGCGAGATGAATTTCTCGGCGTGGATTCCAAGGCGCTCGACGCCGGCGCCGGTGTTCGTGCATTCGAGCCCGAGGCCGTCTGAGACAGCGGACGACGTGAACGGTCCCCGCCCTGTCTATTGGCTGCCCGTTGACGACATCGTATCTCGCGGTTTTGCCGTCGTGGCATACTGCAATCAGGAGGTTGCCGAGGACTGGAAAGGCGCGGACGTTGCGACCGCTGGCGTTTTCAAGGTGTTTGGCCCCGGGGATCTTCTCGGGCGCAAGCCGACGGAATGGGGCATCATCTCGGCCTGGGCGTGGGGGATGAGCCGCGTGTTCGACTGGATCGAGACGGAGCCTCTTCTCGATTCGACCCGTGCGGCGGCCGTCGGCCTTTCCCGCAACGGCAAGACCGCGCTTGTCGCCGGTGCGTTCGACAAAAGGTTCGCGCTTACGGTGTCCTGCTGCGCGGGGTGCTCTGGCGCAAAGCTGAACCATATGGAACTTTGTGAGTCTGAACACATCAAGGACATAATGATCGCGGCTAAGTGGTTCTGCCCCAACTACGGGAAATATGCCGACTGCGAGTTTTCAATGCCGTTCGACCAGCATTTCCTGCTTGCCCTTGTCGCGCCGCGCCTGCTGTATGTCTCAAGCGCGACCGAGGATGCATGGGCGGGGCCTCGTGGAGAGTTCGCGTCTCTTGAACTTGCCGCGCCCGTCTGGAGACTCTATGGTCTGTCGGGTCTCGTCGCGCACGGATTCCCGAAGCCGGACGTCCCACTCAACGCCGGAAGCCTCGGCTACCATCTGCGCACGGGATTTCACGACATCACCCGTTACGACTGGCAGTGCTACATGGACTTTGCCGAAGGCCGCGGATGGTGAGGCTGCACTCGCGCACCTCCCCGCCCCCGGTGGGGGGTGTTTTACATTAACATAGACAAAGAAACGATCTGCCGGGACAAGGAAATCAAAATATCGGTCAGCCGCGACGGAAGGAGAAAGTCTCCCGTCGTAAACAAGCGCCGTTCGCAGGGAAAGGTTGGAACCATACTTAAGTTTCCGAACCTTTTCATCCATTTCGTCGATCACTTCATGTCCTATTTCTCTACGGCGCTTTATCTCCACCACCATGACCATGCGCTGAGTCTGGATCATCAAATCAATCTGGCATTTCTCGCGTCCAGCAGCCGCACTCTGGAAATAAGGCGCAGCTGTGTCAATCGTAACTTTTCTTCTGAATCATTAAAACGGAATTAGAAGAAAAGTTCCACGCAATCTTGCTTGCACAACTTTTCTTCTATTTCAAGAAACGATCATTAGGAGAAAACTTCCCCGCTACGAGATGCGCCTCCCGCCCCGAAGGACAATGGGGGAGGCAATGCAAAGTCACCCCAAACCGAGACCTTGTGGTCGGCGGCGAAGTGCAAGTCCGGCGATTCCAATAAGCACAAGCACCGTCGTTGACGGTTCTGGAATCGCTGCCGCTCCGCCTCCGACAATCATCGCACCGCCACCAAGATCCACTGCGGACGCGAGAATTTCAACATTCGCCGCTTTGGACACATAGAATTCAACCCATCCATAATAGGCATTCCCCCTTGTCATTTCAAATGTATCCTGGTTTTCAACAAGTTGAAACACCTGAAACGCCAGAAAAAATGACTCATCCTTTTTTGTGTTGAATTCGCCAGTTGCGCCGGAATATTCCGTTGAGAACAGAGAAGGGATACCATCGCCGAATGCCGAAGAATACACAATGTCATCTGCCACCATCTGCGCCCATGTTATGGCGGTTGCCATGTTACACGTGAAATCAGAAAGCACAACATTTTTTCCAGAGGCGCTTGCCGTGAAGAAAAGCGAGAATCCGACATTGGACGAACCTTCAGGCTTTAATGTTTCTTGAAGGGCCGTCTCTCCTGCAAGATAGTGCTCCGCTTCTACGAAATTCCATCTTACATCAGACGCAATGGCAACGACGCACGACAGCAAAGTCGCAAAAAGCACTAAGACCTTCATCGTCTTTCCTCCGGCAATTTTTGATATTGAGAGAAGTCGAATGTTGTTAAGCGGTATGAATTGGTGCTGAGTCCGGCATCGCACGTAAGTTCATCTATCAACGCCTGAATCTCATCTCTCCATGCTGTCAAGAACGGTCCGGACGCAGGGGAGTTTGGCCCAGTCCAAAGCATGCTTATAAGTAGAATGTAGGATGGAGAATTGCTGATGGTCTTCAATTCGAGATTTTCCATTTTTAATTATCAACTTCGCAATCGCGCATGCAATTGCAGTCGCCACCGCCCCCATAAGGGCGAGTCCTGTAAAGAAGTTGATCATGATTTGCGCGTATTATACCAAATTTCCAGCCGCTCCATATTGGCCGTATATGGCAGTCGTGAAATTTTGCATTGATTGACATCGTGAGATTTGCTAATATACTTCGCATAAATGGCTTTTAAAGCTGCTGGGGACTGAACTAACCGAGGGTGCGAAGAGGTGAGGATAGAGGAGATAAATCCGCATGGGATGTGCGCAGGCGTGCGCGCGGCGGTCGATCTTGCGATGCGTCACAAGGGGGCGTACTGCCTGCACAGCCTTGTGCACAACGAGATCATCACAGGCGAGCTCAAGGCCCTCGGCTACCGTTTCGTGGAAGACATAGAGGAAGTTCCCGACGGCGCGACAGTCGTCTTCTCCGCGCATGGAGTTGCGCCGTCAGTCCGGGAGAGGGCGGAAGAGAAGAGACTCAAGGTCGTGGACGCGACCTGCCCCTTCGTCGCAAGGTCGCACAGTGCGGTGCGCGAGTTTTGCGCGCGCGGGCTGCCTGTCGTGGTGATAGGCGACCCGGAGCATGTGGAGGTCAAGGGGCTCGTGGGCGAGATCGCCGACAGGCGAAGGCCCAAGAAGGGCGAGAGGATCGGCGTAGTCAGCCAGACCACGCTGAACGCGGACGATGTGCGAAAAGAGGTGGAGAAACTTTCCAGGGACTACGTAATCGACGGCGTTGCCGAGGTGTGTACCGCGACTAAGGAGCGCCAGGCGGCGGTGCGGGCCTTCGACGGGGATGCGCTCCTTGTCCTAGGCAGCAGGAACTCCAACAACACGCGCAGGCTCTGCGAAGTGGCGAACTGCCATGTGTTTCTCGCGAGCAACATGGACGAAGTAAGAAAGGCGAGGGAAGAGATGGAAGGGTACGAAAGAGTTGGCGTCACGAGCGGCGCGTCAACGCCGGAGCGCTTCTTCGAGAATGCCGTGAACTGCCTGCGGCGCGTGCCGAGGCACGTCGCGTTTATAATGGACGGCAACGGCCGCTGGGCGGCGAAGCGCGGCAAGAAGCGCGGCTTGGGACACGTCGCCGGGGCCAAGACGCTTACGCGCGTCGTCGAATGGTGCGGGAAGCGCGGGATACAGTACATGACGGTGTATGCGTTCTCGACCGAAAACTGGCGACGGCCCGAGGAAGAGGTCTCCGGGCTGATGAAGCTCTTCGCAACGATGCTGAAGTCCCAGGCCGCATCCTTGGTCAGGAACAAGGTCAGGCTGCGCGTCATAGGACGTCGCGGAGACCTCTCGAAAAGCCTCCAGAAGGCCATAGAGAAGGTTGAGCGCCTCACGGCCGGCTTCGACAGGCAGCTTGTCGTCTGCGTAAGCTACGGCGGACGCGCCGAGGTGGTGGATGCCGTGAACAAGGCCGTGGAGAAGGGCGAGAAGGTCACGGAAGAGTCGTTTCGAAGCCTCCTCTACGCCCCCGATGTCCCTGATCCAGACCTCGTGGTGCGCACGAGCGGCGAACGCAGGATCAGCAACTTCCTTCTCTGGGAGTGCGCATACGCCGAATACCATTTCACCGATGTGCTGTGGCCGGATTTCTCCGAGCGAGACCTTGACGCGGCGCTTGAGGACTACTCTTCGCGGCACCGGCGGAAGGGAGGCGTCGCTTGACTGCCGAAGAGCTGCGCAGCGCCATCTGCGACACCGTGCTTGAGAACGGCGGGCACTTGGCTTCGTCCCTGTGCGCGGTTGAAATCGCCATGGCCCTGGCGGACGTGTTCGACCCCGTGCGCGACCGCGTTGTATGGGACGTCGGGCATCAGGCGTATGCCTGGAAGCTGCTTACGGGGCGCGCCGAGGCCTTCCCGACCCTGCGCAAGTTCGGCGGGCTGTCCGGCTTTCCAAACCCAGCCGAGTCGCCCGCCGACGCGGCCGTGTCGGGCCATGCGGGAGTGGCGCTGTCTGTCGCAGAGGGCCTTGCGTTCGCGCGAGACCGGCGGCATGGCGACGAGAACGTGATAGCCGTCGTCGGAGACGCGGCGCTGGCGAACGGCTCATCCTTCGAGGCGCTGAACAACTGCGTAGGCGCGACTGACAAGGTGATTATCGTCCTCAACGACAACAAGATGAGCATATCGTCGCCGACGGGCGCGGTCTCGAGGCTCCTCGGCAGGATAATATCGGGCGTTCGCTACAACCGCATAAAGGCCGCCGCCGAGGCCGCGGGGCACAGGATGGGGTTCTCCTTCCTCAGGGAGATATACCACCGCGTAGAGAGCCGCCTGAAGGGGCTGTTCCTTGGAAGCGCGTTTTTCGAGAGGCTTGGCGTGCGCTACATAGGCCCCGTGGACGGACACGACCTTTCGGCGCTAAAGGCCGCGTTCACGGTGGCCAAGAACGACAAGAGGAGCGTCCTCGTACATGTCGTCACCGTGAAGGGCAAGGGCTATGCGCCTGCGGAGGCCGATCCGACGAAGTGGCACGGCGTGTCCCCTCGCAGCGACTCGGCCTCCGGGAAGAAGAGCGGCCGTGGCTGGAGCGAGGCAGCGGGTGCCGCCCTTTGCGGGCTTGCCCGCGAAGACGGGCGCGTATGCGCGCTTACGGCCGCGATGAAATGCGGCACCGGGCTTTCGGGCTTCGCCGCCGAGTTCCCGGAGAGGTTTTGCGACGTCGGCATCGCCGAAGGGCATATGGTGGCTTTTGCCGCTGGCATGGCTGCCGGGGGGATGCGTCCTTTTGTCGCCGTCTATTCCACGTTTTTCCAACGCGCTGTTGACCAGGTGATGCACGATGTCTGCATATCGCGCCTGCCCGTGGTCTTTCTCGTTGACCGCGCGGGCTCTGTCGGCGAGGACGGCGCCACGCACCACGGCATGTTCGACTACGCGATGCTGAAGTGCCTGCCTAACCTCACGATATGCCAGCCGTCGAGCGAAGAGGACCTTGCGTCTCTGATGCGGGAGGCGCTGATGCGCGACGGCCCGACCCTCATCCGCTATCCCCGTGGAAAGGCGCCGCCAAGCGTTGCTCCTCTTGAGCGGAGTGGCGCGAAGGTCGCGATCTGGGCCACGGGCGACATGGTGCCAAGGGCCAATGAAGTCGCCGAGAAAGTCGGCGCGACCGTTGTCCACGCCCGTTACATGAAGCCGTTCGACGCAGCTTTGCTCGCAAGGCAGCGCGAGGCCGGCATGCTTATCGCAAGCATCGAGAACGGATCGGTTGTCGGCGGCTTTGGCGAGACTATAGGCGCAGACATGCGCTTCGGATGGCCAGACGCCTTCATTCCCCACGGCTCTGCCGAGGAGCTTGAGCGAGCATACTCCCTCGATGCCGATAGCATAGCCGCCGCGATTGATATCTGCTATAATAGTTCTGGTGTAAGACGTCAGGGGGTCTTGCCAGTGTCTTTGTCAAGGAGGAGAAATGAACAATCGTGAATCTATTCTGCCGGTTGCGGCTTTGTTTGCCGTCGGCCTTGCCGCCATGAGCGCGGGCGGCGGCGAATTCGCGGCGAACGGATGCCGCGTCGAATGGTCTGAGAGTTCCTTCTCCGTCGGCAACGGACTTTTCTCGAAGACTTATGTTTCCGTCGGAGGCGTACTTCGCACGGCGTCGTTCAAGGACGCATCCGGCTCGGAATGGCAGACTGAAAAGTTCTCCGCCGCCGATGAAATCTCTGTTGCGGCGGCGGGTGCGAAGTGGGGCCCCGCTGGCGCGGACGGAGTGCGCGTCGAGGTTGTGACTCCGTCCTCTACGAACGTAGTCTGGGCGTTCCCCGGGATGCCGGGCGTGATCTCCGAAATACAGGCCGGGGAGAAGGTGGCTCCAGCCCACGACCTTGAGCGCGACATCGACAAGTTCGCCGAATGGCGAGAGTCGCTGCGGGCGGTTGCCGATGGCGGCGACCGCATAGTCTATGGGCTTCGCCACGTCAAGGCGACCTCGTGCGTCTGCGCTGACCAGACGGACATCCGCGACTCGCTCCTGCACGTCGAGGAGCGCCTTCTCATGAACTACGACGCCCCGTTTACCGCCGCCGCGACGTCGCTCGACTGCCGCGACGTCCTCACCGGCGATGGAATCGTGTTCGTGCGCATCGCGCCGATGCCTGTCTCGCGCCCCGACAAAGACGACGACTTCATCATAGACGGCGTAACGCGCACTGTTGCGCCTGTCGCAAACGGCTATCCTCTCGCGGAGCTCGTGTATCGCGGCGGCGAGGCTGGGCGGCAGCGTGCGGTCGTCGCGTTCCAGCGCGCGCTTAGGCCCTTCCGCCCCGGGCGCGACGGCGTGCTTCTCTCCAACACGTGGGGCGCGGGCAACAGGGACTCCAGAATCTGCCAGGAGTTCCTCTTGAAGGAAATAGACGCCGGCGCGAGGATCGGCGTCGACGTGATCCAGATCGACGACGGCTGGCAGCGAGGCCGCACCGCCAACTCGAAGAAGAAGGAGATTGCCGGGTCGAAGAAGGTGTGGAACGGCTACTGGGCGGCGGATCCGCTTTTCTGGACGGAGGACCGCGAGCGCTTCCCGGACGGACTCGATTTCCTCGTTCGCCGCGCGAAGGAGAAGGGGATGCGCTTCGGCCTCTGGTTCGGACCAGACTCGAGCGGCGAGGCCGCGAACTGGGAAAGGGACGCGGATTGGCTACTTGGCATGCACAGGACGCTTGGCATCGACTACTACAAGATGGACTCGATGAAGCTCCGCTCGCCGCTTGCCCTCAAGCGCAACCGCGCCATGTTCGACAAGATGCTCCGCGAGTCTGGAGGGGCGATGGTATTCGACCTCGACTGCACGGCGGAAGTGAGGCCAGGCTTTTTCGGTCTTATCGACATCGGCCCCCTGTTCGTTGAAAACCGCTATACGAGAAAGCCGATATATTGGCCGCAC
>JBGUVV010000056.1:0-5173 GCA_045220525.1 Kiritimatiellia bacterium | reverse complement strand
TGCGCAATCCGCGCATGACGTCTTCGGGAATAAACACCTCTGCGCTGATTGGCCTTGCCAACGGGCTTCTTTCCATACTCAAGAGGGAACGGCCGACGCACGCGGTCCTCGCGATGGACCCAAGCGGTCCTACGTTCCGCCACGAGGCGTATCCAGACTACAAGGCACAGCGCGAGAAGATGCCGGAGGACCTCGCAGCCTCGATTCCCTACGCATTTGAACTTGCGGAGGCACTGAAGATCCCCGTCCTCCGCGTTGACGGCTTCGAGGCCGACGACGTAATGGGTACTCTCGCCGTTAAAGGCGCAGCGGCAGGATTCGACGTATATCTTGCAACGCCCGACAAGGACGCCGCGCAGCTCGTAAGGCCTGGGGTGAAGCTATATCGCCCTGGCCGCGCCGGAGACGCAGCGGAAATATACGACGAGGCGACTGTATGCAGCCATTGGGGGCTTAAGGAGCCCTCGCGCATGATCGACTATCTTGCGCTTGCGGGGGATTCCTCCGACAACATCCCCGGAATACGCGGAGTCGGGGAGAAGACGGCCGCCTCGCTCCTGGAGAAATACGGCGATTTGGACGGCATATTCGCGAATCAGGCGAAGCTCAAGGGCAAGCTTGCCGAGAGGGTATTCACGGGCCGCGAAGACGCAATGATGTCGAAGTTCCTTGCGACGATTCGCACCGACGTCCCGATCGAGCCCGACTGGGACGCCTACAGGCTCGACGGCATTGACGCGGAAAAGCTTGCAGCCGTCTGCGAGAAGTTCGAGCTTTCCAGATTTGCTAAGGAGTTCGGCCTCCAGAGCTCCGACATTGCCGCCGACTCTTCCGCGTCGCTCAAGTCGATTGCCGACGTTCCGCACGACTACCGCCTTGTCGCGAACGAGGACGAGGCCCAGGAACTTCTTGTAGAGCTCATGAAGGCCGACCGCATCGCCTTTGACACCGAGACGGATGCGAGGGAGCCAGGGATGAGCGCGACCGACGCGACGACCTGCCGACTTCTCGGCTTTTCGTTCGCCGTCGGGAAGGGCAGGGCTTGGTATGTCCTTGCTGACTTGATAGACGTATTCCGGCCTCTCTTTGCAGATCCTTCAAAGACGTTCGTCGCGCACAACGGGAAGTTCGACCGCACGGTCCTCCTTCGCTACGGGATAGGGCTTGCGACTGCCCCGCACGACACGATGCTCGCGCACTACTGCGTGGACGCGGCGGCGCGGCACGGAATGGACGCCCTTGCGGAGAAGTACCTTGGCTACCGCACGATACGCTTTTCCGAAGTCGCGGGCGAGCAGGAGCGCGGCAAGATGGAGCCGTCGCTTGCGGGCAAGGACATCGAAAAGGTGAAGGACTACGCGGCGGAAGACGCGGACGTCACTTTGCAGCTTGACGACGCCTTGCGTCCGCTTGCGCTTTCTCTCGCCGACGGTCGCCTCCCGTCCGCGCTGCGCGACGTCGAGGAGCCGCTTGTCAAGATACTCATCGACATGGAGCGCGAGGGCGTCAGGATCGACACGGCGGCGCTTAGGGAATACGGCCTGGAACTCGACCGCGAGATCCTCGGCTACACGCAGGAGATACTTCGCTATTCCGGTCCAGGTTTCAACCCTGACTCGCCGAAGCAGCTTGGCGCGCTTCTCTTCGGGACGCTTGCGCTCCCGGGCGGGAGGAAGACCTCCACGGGCCAGTATTCCACCGACGAGAAGACACTTTCGAAACTCGTCGGCGCACATCCCGTCGTGCAGGCGATACTCGAATACCGCGCCTGCACAAAGCTGAAATCGACTTACGTTGACAAGCTCCCCGCGCTTATCGACGGCGAAGGGCGCATCCACACGACATACGCGCAGTCGTTCACCGAGACGGGGCGGCTTTCCTCCTCCGACCCAAATCTCCAGAACATACCGATCCGCACGAGCCGTGGAAAGAACATCCGCCGCGCGTTCGTCCCGAGGGACTCTGACCATCTTCTCGTCTCGGCCGACTACTCCCAGATAGAGCTTCGCATAATGGCGGCGATGTCGGGGGACCCTGCGATGATCTCTGCTTTCAGGAACGGCGACGACATCCACCGCGAGACTGCGAGCAGGGTGTTCGGCGTTATGCCGGAGCTGGTGAGCCCGGAGCAGCGTTCCATGTGCAAGATGGTGAACTTCGGCATCATTTACGGCATAAGCGCTTTCGGGCTTTCGGAGCGGCTGAAGATTCCGCGCAAGGAGGCGGCGGGCCTCATCGACACCTACTTCAAGATGTATCCACGCATAAGGGACTACATGGCGGAGTCGGTGGAGAAGGCGCGCAAGCTCGGCTATGCGGAAACCATCCTTGGCAGGCGCCGCACGCTTCGCGACATAGGCTCAAGGAACGCCACGGCGCGGCAGGGCGCGGAGCGCGACGCCATCAACACGCCCATCCAGGGGAGCGCGGCGGATCTCATCAAGATCGCGATGGTGAAGGTTGACTCCGCCTTGAAGGCCGCTCGCCTTTCCGCGAAGATGGTCCTTCAGATTCACGACGAACTTGTCTTCGACGTGCCGAAAGACGAGGTTGAGGCGGTGAAGGAGATCGTCAGGCGAGAGATGACTACGGCCTACGACTTCGGGGTTCCGCTTGAAGTCGGAATGGGAGTAGGCGAGAACTGGCTTGACGCGCACTGACGCGAAGTCGTTGACGTGCTTGCGCCTGTCCGTGCCTTTATGCTATATTACGCCACATGAGTGATGCTTCCAACAAGAATGCCGGCAGGTTGATGTCGCTTGACGCGTTGCGCGGCTTTGACATGATATGGATCATCGGGCTTGCAGGCGCGGTGCGGGCGTTGTGCGGGGCGTTTCCCGACGGCAACGACTTTTGGCTTGCGAAGCAGATGCACCACTGCCGATGGGAGGGGTTCACGTTCTACGATCTCATCTTCCCTTTGTTCCTCTTCATGGCCGGCGTGTCTTTCCCGTTTTCATACGCAAGCCAGAAGGCAAAGGGCGTGTCTATGGCAGTCATCCATCTGCGTCTTCTCAAGAGGGTCGCCGTGCTCGTGGCGCTACAGCTCGTGCAGAGCGGCGCGCTTTGGCTTGACCCGGCGAAGTACACGTATCCCAGTGTTCTCGTGCGCATCGCCTTGCCGTGGTTTCTCGCCGCGCTTGTCTATATGCACGCAAAGCCAAGAGTGAGGGTCACGGTCGTCGTTGCGACAGTTGCGCTCTTTTGGGCTGTCCTCGAGTTCTGGCATCCTCCGGGCGCAGGGCCGGAGGCAGGCAACTACTCGCCGCATGGCGGGATCGTCGACTATCTCGACGGCTTTCTGTCGCTCAGGGCATATCTTGGAATGGATCCGTTTGAAGTCCGCGACATTCCGCTTTCGCTATTCTCCGTTCCTCTCGCGCTCGCAGGCATGTTCGCAGGCGACATGGTCGCACGAGAGCGCGGCAAGGCGAGGACGGGGAAGACGGCACTGTCGATGGCGCTTGTCGGCGTCGCCTTGTCCATTGCGGGCGTCGCGCTTTCGCTGGCGGGAAGCCCGATGGTGAAGAATCTCTCCACCCCCAGCTTCATGCTTTTTTCCGGCGGGCTCTGTTTCATCCTCTTTGCGGCGTTTTACTGGGTTGTTGACGTCCTTGGGTTTGTTCGATGGACCTTCCCCCTGCGCGTGATAGGCATGAACTCCATCGCGGCGTATCTTTCGGGGTATTTCTTCGATTTCATGAAGCCAAGCAGCCTTCTTCTCGGCGGGATTGCTTCGATGACTCCCTGCCCGGCTTTTGTCCTTCAGCTCGGGGCGCTTGGCTGCTGCTGGCTTGTGCTATATGTTCTATACAGGGCGGGCATTTTTCTGAAGGCGTAGGGAGAGACTGGTTTGAAGACGGTAAAGGCAGACGAAGAGGGATTGGCGGCGGCGGCGGAAGCGCTAAACGGCGGCGGTGTGGCGATTGTCCCCACCGACACGGTTTACGGCCTTGCGGCGCATCCGTGCTTTAAGGAGGCGGTCGACAGGCTATACTCGATAAAGGGCCGCGACGGGCGAAAGCCGATAGCTCTCCTTGTGGCGGACGAGAAATCGGCCGCCGCATACATTGGCGAGGATGCCGCGCGGGTAGGCGGCAGGCGCTGGCCTGGGGCACTTACAGTCGTAGCGCGCGGCGAGGGCGTGAGGGTGCCGGACTGCGAATGGACGCGAAGGCTCATCGCGAGGTGCGGCGGCGCATTGCGCGTGACGAGCGCGAACTTGTCGGGCGACGAGGCCGCCAAGGACGCATCTTCTGCGATAGCGGCTGTCGGCGCTCCCGTCGACGTCGCGGTTGACGGCGGGGTCGCTCCGGGCGGCGTCGCCTCGACGGTTGTGCGGGTGGACGACGGCATCGTGGAGATTTTGCGCGACGGGCCGGTGGAGTTCCTCACTCTTGCGAGCTCGAGCCCGAGAAGGGCGGCGATACTGCGCGAGCATGGTGTCGATTTCGCGATTGCAAAGAGCTCTGCCGACGAAGTCTCGTATCCCGGCGATCCTGAAAGGACCGTGAGGGAGAATGCCCTCGCCAAGGGCGCGGCCGTCGCCGCTTCCACCGGAAGGCGGCGAATCCTCTCCGCCGACACGATAGTGTGGTACAACGGCCGGATATATGGAAAGCCGCGCGACCTCGAAGAGGCCAAGGTCTTCTTGCGAGAACTTTCAGGCAAGACCCACACCGTGTTCACTGGCGTCGCATACGACGGCGAGGTGAGGGTCGTGAAGTCAGGCGTCACGTTCCGCATTCTTTCCGACGCGGCAATCGACGAGTATGTGGCGCGTGTGCGCCCGACCGACCGCGCAGGGGCGTACGACATCGACGAGTCCGGCGACCTGATAGTCGAGAGCTGGACCGGCAGCTACGAGAACATAATGGGCCTTCCCGTGGAGCCTCTCCGCGAGTGGGGCCTGGTTACGTGATCGTCATTGCTCATTCCGACGTGTTTGAGCACGGTGCCGTTGTCGGGCGAGCATCCACATGATTTTGATGAAATCGCCGGAAATCGCCGCGCTTGATTCCAGCGCATATCCCCCTGCCGAAGGCAGCCCGAAGGGGCGGCTACGCGGGGTGCGGTTTTGCTATAATTGCATCGTCGCTGGTGGGCGAGCGCGGCGACTATATCGCGAAAGCGACGAATGCAGCAATAACAAAAATTTGGTATACTATCTGCG
>JBGUVV010000055.1:0-3404 GCA_045220525.1 Kiritimatiellia bacterium | reverse complement strand
CAGAAGAAGTGGCAGACAGTCCCGGCGAGGACAAAGAGGTGCCAGATCATGTGCGAGTAGGGAAGCGACTTCCAAAGGTAGAACACGCATCCAAGTGTGTAGAGCCCGCCGCCAAGCGAAAGCCACATGGTGCCAAGCCCGGTCAGCGACCGGACGAGCGGGACGATTGCGCACAGCGCAACCCAGCCCATGACCACGTATGCGCTTGTGGAAAGATAGCGGAAGCGCCCCGTGGTGCGAAGCTTGAAGAATATCCCAGCAAACGCCGCGCCCCATTCCATGCCGAAGATCGTCCAAGCGAGGCCGGGATGCTCGGGCCGCAGCGTGACGAGGCAGAACGGAGTGTAGGTCCCCGCGATGAGAAAGTAGATCGCCATGTGGTCCATCACATGCAGGACCCTCTTGGCCGGCGGATGGACTACGGCATGGTAGGCCGACGACACCGCGTAGAGGAGAATCGTAGACGCCCCGAATATTGCCGCGCTCGTCGTCTTCCATGCGACGTCAATACCGCTCTCCGCCCCCTGCCACACGAGAAGCGCGAGCATGGCCGCGCCAAGGTGCGACCCGACGACGTGCGTCACGGCGTTCGCGACCTCCTCTCCGCTCGTGTACTTTTGCAACGCCCGCTTCATCTCGCCGCAACGGCTGCTTGACTGCCTCCGTTCCACCTTGCCCTACGAGGCGGAAGCCTGGGGACGAGGAATGTTGAACGAGCACATGACAGTCGTCCCCGTCGGGACCTTCGACTGAATGTCGAACGTATCCGCGACGCGCTTGGAGTTCGCAAGACCCATTCCAGCGCCGAAGCCCATGGAGCGTATCCAGTCATTCGCCGTGGAAGTGCCGTCTCGGCAGGCCCACTCAATGTCCTTTATGCCGGGCCCCTTGTCCTTCGCGATGATCGTCGCCTTTTCGGTGTCGAGGATGAACGTCACCGAGCCGCCCATCGAATGGATGCAGACGTTGATCTCAAGCTCATACGCGGCGACGGCGACGCGGCGGATTATCTTCTTGTCCACCCCCGCCTCGGCCATCATGCGCTTTATCTCGTTCGCCGCCTTGCCGGCGTTCTGGAGATCGTTTCTCACGACCACGAACTGGCGCATGGAATAGTAGGGAAGAGCACCTTCCGCCGGAGTGGAGGAAGGGGCCGGGTCAGATGCCGCCGCCTTGCCTTCAAGTCGCGCAAGCTCGTGAGTAAGCTCCTTCATGAGCACGCGCATGACGTCGCGCTGGCTCACGATCCCGACGAGGTCCCTGTTCTTGTCAAGGACCGGAAAGCGCCCGAAGGTGTAGTTCTGGAAGAACTTGATCGCAAACGCAAGCGGCATGTCGGCCTCGAGCACAACGAGATTCGTCGCCATGTGCTTCTGGCACGGATCCTGTATCCAACCGCCCTCGAGGGCCTTTATGATGTCGTTGACGGAGACAATCCCAAAAAGCCGCCGGCCTTCCAGCACGGGGACGCCGGAGATGTGGTTGCGCTTCATTAGGTTCTGCGCGAAACGCATCGAATCCGTGCGGACTACGGATATGATGTCGTGGTCGCGCATGACGTCCTTCACGCGCAGCCTCTGAAGAAGCTCCATTATCACGAGCGGCGATTCGCCGTCACCCGTTATGCCGGGGCCCGACACTCCGCGGACCTTCTTGCTCTTGCGCTCGTGGGCGGCCAGTATCTGGTCGTCGTTGAGCTTCTCCCCTCCCTTGAGGATGGTAGGCTTGTATTCCATCTTGTGCTCGGCTTGCGGCATTCGCCTGTCGTCAGGCCTTCTCGCCGGCCAGGAACTCGTGGATCCTCACGCAGCTGTCGTATTTCGACAGCGGAGAGCTCACGAGCGGAATCCCGAGCGTGTCGGCGACCTGGCACATCGTCTGCGGCAGGGGCTTCGCGTTGTGGACGACGACGCACATTGCGCCTACGATGTTTGCGGTTCTGATGGCCTGGTCGGACGCGAGCGAGGTAAGGAGGAGGATGTCCTCCGAATCGTTCAGCAGCACGTCGCTCATCAGGTCGTTCGCCACCACCGCGCCTACTGCGCGGTCCGAATCCCCACCGGCAACGAGCGTGCCGTCAAGGGTCTTTACGATGTCCTTTACTGTCATGGTCGGTATTATAGCATATTTTTCTGTTCTTACGGTAGATTGCCGATGCCTGGCGCATGATTTCGAGAAGCATGGAACGGTCGCGTCCCTTCGCATATGGGAGGCCGCGCGACGCCCAGTATATCGCGGAAAGCTGCGGATCGGTCCAGTCGTCGAACCCCGTCGCCTTCTCTATCTGGAGCATGTGGGGGACGTCCATGCCAAGAGCGCTCCAGTCTCCGCTCTCCTTGGCCGCCTTCACCTCCTCCGCCCAGAGCCGCCTGTAGACGGGGGCCGCGTCGTCGATGTCCGCGCCGAGCTTTATCTCGAACATCCACGCAAGCTCGCGGTGAAGCTCCGGCGAATGAGGATTGAGGGCGAGCCCCCTGTCGCGCAAAAGCGAAATCCCCGCCTTCACCCAGCGCCAGCGGTCCTCCGACGTCTGCATCATCACGGACACGTTGTAGGCGAGGTTCCACGCGGCGTAGCTCCAAACCTCAGGCGTATGCGGATCCATCGCGGCAAGCGCCGACGCAAGCTGGGCGAGCTCCACGTAACGCCCTTCGTCCTGAAGCCTGTCGGCCCTGAACCATATGACCTCCGCGACGATGGACCTCAAGCCGCCAAAAGTCGCAAGGAGTCCCGTGCCCGGGGCGGAGGCGTCTCCGGCGGCCTTGAGCGCCGCCTGCGCACAGAAGAACACGGCGAGCAGCAGCGCCGCCGCAACGAGGTATGCCTTCCTTTTCATGACACGCATCCCAGAAGATCCTTGAGCGCGGCAATCTGCTTTGGCGTCCCTATCGCCGAAAGAGTGTCGCCTGCGCGAAACTCCCACTCGGGGCCTATGTTGCCGAACGACGCGCCGCCCCGCTCCACCGACACGACCGACGCCCCCGTCTTTGCACGAATGTTGAGAGTGACTACGCTCAGGCCGATGGCCGGGGAGTTCACGCCTATCGTGAAACGGCGCAGCGCCCCCTCGGGCAGCGTTATCGTCATCATCTTGGCCATGCCCTCCCTGCGCTCCTCGGCGGTCAACGCCTCTTCAAGGCGCGTCGTCGCCCGCCTGCCCGCCTTCACGAAAAAGCGCCAGCCGACTATGCCTACAGCCGCGATTACGGCGGACGACACCCCAGGCGCCCACCCGTTTCTCGGGGCGATTGCGACGCTGACCATGGTCCACTCTATGAAGAAAAGGGAAACGACGACACCAGCCGTGAAGAACCGAACTATCTGGCGCAT
The DNA here is from genome assembly GCA_045220525.1 of Kiritimatiellia bacterium. Taxonomy (GTDB): domain Bacteria; phylum Verrucomicrobiota; class Kiritimatiellia; order RFP12; family UBA1067; genus UBA1067. The sequence continues at coordinate 74 of JBGUVV010000055.1, read as the reverse complement.
ATGGGGCCGCCAGCCCGCATCTCCATCGCCCGCCAACAGGACTGACACCGCGCCGCCAAGGGAACGCGAGGAGG
>JBGUVV010000054.1:0-6300 GCA_045220525.1 Kiritimatiellia bacterium | reverse complement strand
GATAAGAGTGCAGAACCCGGCGAGAGCCTCGTCTATGGAGTTGTCGACGACCTCGTAGACAAGATGGTGGTAGCCGCGCTCGCCAGTGTCGCCGATATACATCGCAGGCCGTTTCCGGACAGCCTCCATACCCTCAAGGACTTGGATGTTTTCGGCGTTGTAGTTGCTGGTGTCTTCGGCCATTTTCTGTCTCCGGTTTATTTCTTGGTATTATACCAAAAATACGGGAGTTCAGAAAGGATTTTCGACGTCGTCAACGCCGCGGACTTCGCTCTCAAGACGCACCCCGAAGCGGAAAAAGACCTTGTTGCGCATGATGCGCTGGAGGGCGAGGACGTCCGACCCTGTGGCGCCTTCGCCGCGCACAATCACGTTCGCGTGCCCTTCCCAGACAAACGCGCCTCCTACGCGAAGCCCCTTGGCCCCTGCCGCCTCAAGAAGCCTTCCCGCGAAATCGCCTGGCGGGTTCTTGAAAAAGCTGCCGTATGTCCCCGGGGGAAACTTCGTGCGCCGCACCAAAAACGCCTTTTCGTCCTCTGGGCCTTCTGCGCCCTTCAGGTCAGTCCGCAGGGCGAAATCCTGTATCTCCCCAGAGATGCGCGAGGTGCGGTATGAAAATCCGCAATCAGCTGCGTCAAGCCACTCGCCGTCGACTTTCACCTTTTCAAGCACTTCCGAGAACGAATGCCCAAACGCTCCGGCGTTCATCTTGATCCAGCCGCCGACCGTTCCAGGAATACCCGCCATCCACGGCATGAGGCCTGGATTGTCGGCGACAAGGGTAGCCCCCGGCATCGCCGCCCGTCCCGATGTCTTCACGTAGTCGACGGACAAGTTGAGGTCGCTTCGCCAAGTGTTCGTCCCAGCGCCAATCCAAATGCGCCTCGGCGACGCGCGCTTTGCCGACTTTACGAGCGGGGCAAGCCCTATGATGTCGCCGGCCCCGAGAAGAAGCGTCACGTCGCCGTCCTTCATGGAATTGCTCGCATGCTCCCAAGCCTCGGCGCAGCTCCGCGCGAGGAATACGCACTTTGGCGTTCCCGCCCTGCGGCATTCCGCGTAGAGGTCGGCGTCGTCCCCGCCCTCGACAGGCTTCTCGAACGCCGCATATGTCGGGCATATGACGACTTCGTCTGCCTTCGAAAAAGCTGGCGGGAAATCTCCCAAAAGCGCCTTGGTGCGAGAATAGCGATGAGGCTGGAAGAGAACGCGAAGAGTGCCGCGGCAAATCTTACGCGCCATCCCCACAGCACAGGCGAGCTCTGTTGGGTGATGCGCATAGTCGTCCCATACGCCTTCGGCAATTCGCTGAAACCGCCTGTCAGGGAGCGCCGCGACAATCTCGGGGAGCGCCGCAAGAATCGCGTCAAGCGCATGGCCGCGCCGCAACGCGACCTCAACCGCCGCGCGGGCGTTCTTGCGGTTGTGCGGCGCAAGGGGCCTAAAGACCTCTTCTGCGAGATCGCCGCATAGAGGCGGCAGCTTCTCGCTTTCCACGACATCGGCCGCCTGCCGCCTCGCCTCGTCATAGCATGCGAAATACGCCTCCTTCGTCTTGAAATGGTCGGGATGGTCGTATTCGCAGTTGGTGACGACGAGAGTCCTCGCGCGATATAGGGCAAGGGTTCCGTCCGATTCGTCCGCCTCTATAACGAGCGGACCGGAAGAAGCATGCGCAACTGGAATGTCGCCCGTCTCGCCGCCTATGCACCAAGCGACGTCCTCTCCAAGCGCCTTAAGAAGCCGCGCCGTCCACGTGGCAGTCGTAGTCTTGCCGTGCGAACCGCAGACCGCTATGCATTCAGACTCGTTCGCAAGCTCGGCAAGGACCTCGCCGCGCGAACGCACGCGAACGCCCTTCGCACGGGCGCATGCAAGTTCGGGCGAGCCCTCAGGCACGGCCGGCGTCACGACAACCTCGTCAATCCCCTCGAGGTGATCCGGCGAATGGCCTTCGAAGACGCGCACGCCCTCGCGCTCAAGCCAGCGCATCCTCGGCGAATCGCCGAGGTCGCATCCCGAGACGTCGTTCCCGCGCGACTTTAGCAGCACGGCGAGGCCCGCCATCCCGACGCCCCCGACGCCAATCATGTGTATCTTTCTGCAGCTCATTTCGGTAAAAACTGCTACAGTATATCATTTTAGCGCCGCACTGGGGAGAAAAACTGCATAACGCCAACTATCCCGCCGACATCACTGTGACTGCCTTTCGAACTTTTTTGGACAGGATTTACAAGATTTACAGGATTTGAGGATAGTTGGAGAAAATAGTTGGAGTTGGAGAGTGGTGGGTTTATTTTTTAGTTATGGGTTGGGGTATGCGGGTCTGTCCCCACGGATTTTCTCACGCAGAGACGCGTAACCGCCCCTTGAGGGTGGGCGCGACCCATGGGGAAGCGACCAAGCCGAGCGAAGCGAGTGCCGAGAGAGGCAGAGAGCGCAGAGATGGCTGGTTTCGCGGGGCCTGTCCCCAAAGGTTACCATAGACGGCGAACCGTCCTGGCAAACTCATGTTTTCATCGCTCATCAAAAACTCCTTGGCATTGCTTTTCTCGTTTCTCTTTTCCTCATAAGACCTCCTTCAGCTCGCACTGAAATTATATCATACCTCGCTTCATCATCGCATTTACAGCCGCCCAGCTACCGCCCTTGCGGCAGCCGATTCTGCGGATCTTGCCCGCAGACTTGAGCTGTGCAAGATTCTTTTCAACGCCTCTTACCGACAAGCCCACTTCCGCCGCCAAACTTTCACGCTCTTCAATAATTCCTTATTGGTGTTGTTATCCAACCCCTTAAGTCGGGTGAATGTGCCGCCCTTGCCGATTGCCTTGTAGTATTGCCTTGAAACGAGAACCTTGGACCGCACCACGCGCCGCGTATTTGTCCCTATGCACGGCTTATGCATCGAGCCTCACACGACCTTTGCACGGCTCTTGCACGATGCTCGCAAATCTTTTCCTCGACTCTTGCTCTCCTCTTAACTCACTAACCACTCCATACACCACTCTCCTACACAACTCATTTACCACCGCACTTTATAAAGTCCGGTGGTAGTGTGTGGACGGAATGTGCTATAATACGCGACATGAAAGAATCGCTGAGACCGACTGTGTGGAGGACGGCGCGGGCACTCGCCAACGTCAACAGGCTTAAGTTCCTGCGGGAGGTGTTCGCGGCGAAAGGCACCAAGGGCGTGTCCGTGCTTGCGGACGAGCTTGGGCTGTCCATCCCGACGGCGAGCGTCTACCTCCGTGCGCTGAACGCTCGCGGTCTGGTGGACGTCAAGCGCGAGTCGTCGCACGTCTACTATGGATGCGGCGGCGACCGTTCGCTGCCAGAGGCGCAATCGCTCCAGTCCGCGTTCGCAAGGATGTTCGCCCGCAAGGATCTTCCCGACGATTGGCCGTCCAGGGCAATGCCGATACTTCAGGCGTACGCAAACGAGCGGCGGATCGAAATCGTAAAGACCCTCGCAGCCAATGGTCCGCTGACGTTCACCGCACTTCTGCGGCTGGCGGGCATACCAGAAACATCCCTTCTTCGCCACCTGTCGCTACTCGTCGAAGGCGGAGTGGTCGCGCTGGACGACAAGCGGCAGTATTGCGTCGCCAAGCCCAAGGACGCATTGCGAAGCACCCTTCTCACGATGGCAACCGGCGGCTAACCGGCATTGGCATTACCCCCGCACTTTATAAAATGCGGGGGTAGGCATTGCGTCGCAAAACTGCCTTAAGTCTTTCTCGCTACACCTTCCCCACCAAACGCTTCAGTTCGCCGCCCACAACCTTCCAACGTTCAGCACGCGCAAAAATTATAACACACCTCGCTTCATCAACTCTCTGCGGTTTCGCCGCCAAGATACCCCTTGACCGCCTTGTCAAAATCTGACTTCAATTGGCGCATCTCGCGCTGACGGTATATTGCAAATTCTCGCTCGGCTTTTTGCATCGCTTCCTCATGTGAAACACTCCCCTTCCCGATCAACAGGCTTGCCCGCAGTCGCTTCAACTGATCGTCCAGCGCAGCCACCCAATCCGACATAGACATCGGCTCTTCCGCCAACGCCTTGTACTCGGCAAAGTCCAGAAACTGCGAGACAAGGAGATTCAACCGCGACAACTCATTTTCCGTCAGATAGTTCTTCGCGATGCGCACATCGTCCCGCGTAACATAGTCGCCCTTGAACGTCATCATACCGACATTGGGTTTTTCGTTGTCAACGCGTTCATAGATCACCTGTCAAGGTTGTAATGATAAATGGGCCTTTTGGCCACTTGCCCGGCATTTTCGTCCATAGTAAAGTATTTCTTTACTGTTGCACTTTCAGCAAGCTCGCCACTTTCAAGGATAGAGTGTATATGCTGCCCAACATTCTGTTTCGTCGTATTGAACAGGTCGGCCAACTGCTTTTGCGTCAGCCAGACGTCATTGTCCTCAAACCGCGCCACTACAGCCGGCTTACCAGCAACCGCACCATAGACGGCGAACCGTCCCGGCAAACTCGTGTTTTCATCGCTCATCAAAAACTCCTTGTCATTGCTTTTCTCGTTTCCCTTTTTCTCATACGACCTCCTTCAGCTCGCACTGAAATTATATCATATCTCACTCCATCATCGCATAAGCTCGTCTCAATCGACATCCCCCACGACTTGTCGAGCTACACTTTTTCCACCTGCCACTCGAGTTCCTCAACTCGTCCTCCATAACTCGCATGAGCGAAGGTGGATCGTTTCGCATCTATCTGTTGCATCACTATAATGGTTTATATCCCGCATCCATCGAAAGGAACAAAAAAGCCGACACATCAGCGGCCGATTCATAACCACGGCACAGGATTCTTGGCATCATTCCAATCAACTACATAATTTTCGTTATCAAACTTCAACCCTACTTCCGAAAGAACTGACCGCCACTTGCTATCTGGCAGGCAACGACGCTTCCTGGACAACATCTGCAAAATATGCCCGTCAGCCCCCTCTCTTCCCCCGTGTGAAGCAATCAATTTTGAAAGCTGAGTCTTATTTTTCCAGAGATATTTAGCCGTCGCAGTTCGTTTATGCGCCACAACAGCATTGCTTTCCTTCCCCATGTTCTCGCGCAACTCCGTCAGCAGCTGACCATTAAACGTGAAATAAGAAGGCCCACGATAAGCATCTTTCTTATTGCGCTTACGATTAGGCATAAACTTCTTAACAAACCCTGACAGCGAATAACTTACCCCCTCAAACACTACCTCGTTCTTGCCTCTTGCCATTACGCGCTGATTCCCTTCTGTAAATTTAAGCTCTGCTCCCTCGGGAACACCTGCCATTTCATAAGTGAAATTTGGGAGCGTCTTTCGCCGTGTAGACGGCTTGCTTGGTGCATTTGAGCCACCACTCCCTTTTCTTGAGCCCATTGACACACCCCCCTGCTTTCGATCAATTGCATATCCCCATGGAATTCCAAGAAACCTACAAACTGCAAGAATGTCTAGAATGCGATTTTCATATGGTAGATCTTCTTGTTCACCAGCGCTCGACAACACCTCATATTTTTTGTCGGCCACACTGCGTTCTTTGGCAATTTCAAAGAGTCGTCTTTCAAACCATTTGCGTACGTCTTGCTCTTTAAACTCTTCATTTCTATCTTCAATGACCAACGCGCAATTCCAAAAGTCCTTCTGCCATTTATGCGTTTGGAATCGGTTTTGAATACCTCCCTTCTTTGACGGCCCTGTTTCTCCTATGTAGAATTTTGTACGAAACTTATCCATTAAAATGTATACAGCCTCTTTAACCCCAATCGGCTTGACATCCCTATCGATGAGATAAAAACGCATCTGCGAATCTGGCCAGTAAATCTTAAATATCTCATCATTCGTATTCTCTCTTTTGAAATTCACCTTCATGGCTTATTCCTTTCGTTCATAACGTGCAATAGCATTTGAAGCCGGTGTCATAACTGCCTACGCCGCATTAGGCAAAAGCTTCTCGAGTTTCACAATGACATCCAACAAAATCGGCATCTTATCGCCGAAGAGTTGGATGGCGGGCTTCATAAATCTGAATGGATATGAATTCACGAGATCGTTGCGGGTGATCTCGCCGTTCTCACGGACATAGCTGATGACCATTTTCACGAACTCCTGTTGGTTGGAGTTGAGCACCGTCCCCGTCAAGTACTGCCCGAACTTCTCATTCACCGCCGCCTGATCAAGCCCAACGAGACTGCGGACGAATCCCGCAAGACTACCAGCGTAGTCCTCGTCGTCGTAATCGGCTTTGCTACCGAGTTTGTGCCATAGTATGTCCTCAAGTT
>JBGUVV010000053.1:0-8877 GCA_045220525.1 Kiritimatiellia bacterium | reverse complement strand
CAGTGCGGCGAGATCGACATAATCGAGCGGCTGAACTTCGACGACTTCGTCTATCATACCGTGCATTCTGGGTGGACGCAAAGCCATCCCGACGACCCGCCGAGATCCGGGAAGGGCGCCATAAGACCGGATGGATGGAACATCTTTGGCCTTGAGTGGACGCCAGAGGAGATTGTCTGGAAGGTCAACGGAAAGAGGACGCATTCGTATGCGAGGAAGGGCGACGATCCGGCGCGCTACCCGTGGACAGAGCCATTCTACCTGATGATAGACATGCAGCTTGGCGGAAGCTGGGTTGGGCCTGTTGACGAATCGACTTTGCCGGTCGCCATGCAGGTTGACTGGGTCAAGTTCTACTCCGGCTCCCGGAACGGCAAGCAGTTTAGCGAGTTTGTCCGCCCCGGCAGATTGTAGCATAGGCGAATCGTTGGGAAAGACCAAATTGGGGGAAATATGATATACTTTCCCTTACTATGTCAGAGGAATGTACGCACAATTGCAAGACCTGCGGGAAGACCTGCGGGGAGAAAAAGGAAAATCCCGACTTCATGGCGAAGCTTAATGCGGCGTCGAAGGTCGGCAAGGTGATCGCAGTCGCAAGCGGAAAGGGCGGTGTCGGCAAGAGCTTCGTCACGACCATGCTTGCCGTCGAGGCGTCGCGAAGGGGGCTCAAGGTGGGCATACTCGACGCGGACATCACAGGGCCCTCTATTCCAAGGGGCTTCGGAATCGAAGGGGGCGGCTACCAGAGCGAAAAAGGAATCGAGCCTTCCGTCTCCACTGGCGGCATTCGCGTGATCTCGCTCAACATGCTCATCGAGGATCCCTCCGACCCCGTGGTGTGGCGCGGCCCAGTCATCGCGGGCGCAGTCAAGCAGTTCTGGACAGACGTCCACTGGGGCGAGCTTGACGTCATGTTCGTCGATATGCCGCCTGGGACGGGCGACGTGCCGCTGACTGTCTTCCAGTCGCTCCCCGTGGACGGCGTGGTCGTCGTCACGACACCGCAGGACCTCGTCGAGATGATAGTCGCGAAGTCCGTGAAGATGGCGGAGATGATGGAGAAGAAAGTCGTCGGGCTCGTCGAGAACATGAGCTACATCGACTGCCCGCACTGCGGAAAGCGCCTGAACGTGTTCGGCGAGTCCAAGGTCGAGGAGCTCTCGAAGCGGTTTTCCGTGCCCGAGACGCTGCGCCTCCCTGCCGATCCGTCATATGCGGCGTCCATTGACGTCGGCGCCGCGGAGATGGTGGAGGTCCCGGGCTTTGCCGATTTCGCCGCGCGCATATTGGGCGCATGATGCCGCGACGGTCCCCTCGTGAAGTTTTTCGCCAAAAACCGCGTCAGTTTTGGTATAATTTCCCTTACTTGAAAACCAAGGAGTTTAGATGAACATTGCTATTGCTTCCGATCATGGCGGCGTGCGGCTCAAAGCCGCGCTTGCCGATGTGCTTTCTTCTGTCGCAAACGTCTCGGACAAGGGGCCTGCGAGCGAGACGAGCTGCGACTATCCTGATTTCGCGGCCGAGGTCGCCAAGGCCGTCGCGTCTGGCGAGGCCGACTTCGGCGTTCTCGTCTGCCGCACCGGCATCGGCATGTGCATGGCGGCGAACAGGTTCCAGAACGTAAGGGCTGCCGTCTGCTCCACGCCTGAGCAGGCTGCCATTACGCGCACCCACAACGGCGCGAACGTCCTCTGCCTCGGGGCCGACTACCTGACGGAGGAGGCTGCCGCGGAAATCGCAAAGGCGTTTGTCTCCACGAATGTCGATCCTGACGCCCGCCACGCGCGCCGCCGCATGAAGGTAGAGCGGGCGAAGCGCCTTTCGGAATGCTCCGGCCTTATGCGCGACGACCCCGAGATTTTCGCCGCGATAGAGGCCCAGACCCGCCAGGAGGACGCGGAGATAAACCTTATCGCGTCGGAGAACACCTCTTCGCGTGCCTGCCGCGAGGCGGCCGGGTCCGTGCTCATGAACAAGTATGCGGAGGGCTATCCCGGGAAGCGCTGGTATTCCGGCTGCCTTCCCGTCGATGCCGCGGAGGAACTTGCCCGCACCCGCGCATGCAAGCTCTTTGGCGCAGACCACGCCAACGTGCAGCCGCATTGCGGGAGCGCGGCGAACATGGCGGTCTATTTCGCCACGATCTCTCCCGGCGACACCATAATGTCCCTCTCGCTCGACCAGGGCGGCCATCTCTCGCACGGCTCGCCTGTCAACTTCTCGGGAAAGATCTACAACATCGTCCCGTACACGGTGGACCCCAAGACCGAGATGCTCGACTACGACGCGATCGAGCGCCAGGCCCTGGAGGTGAAGCCGAAGATACTCCTTTCCGGCGCATCCGCATATCCGCGCATCATCGACTTCGAGCGGATTCGCGCGATATGCGACAAGGTCGGCTGCATAATGATGGTCGACATGGCCCACATCGCGGGCCTCGTCGCCGGCGGCGCCCATCCCTCGCCCGTCCCATACGCCGACTTCGTTACGACGACCACTCACAAGACGCTTGGCGGACCGCGCGGCGGCATGGTGCTCTGCAAGGAGAAGTGGGCCAAGGCCCTCGACTCCGCGGTGTTCCCTGGAATGCAGGGCGGCCCCCTCGAGAACATAATCGCCGCGAAGGCCGTCGTCTTCCGCGAGTGGATGAGCGAGGCCAAGAAGGGCTATGCCCAGCAGGTCGTCAAGAACTGCCAGGTGATGTGCAAGACCGTGCAGGACCGCGGCTACCGCATTGTCTCGGGCGGGACCGACAACCACCTCTTCCTTGTCGACGTCAAGTCCTCGAAGGGCATTACCGGAAAGGAGGCGGCGGCCGCGCTCGACGCGGCGGGGATCATCGTCAACAAGAACGCGATCCCGTTCGACACTGAGTCTCCCTTCAAGACCTCGGGCATACGCGTCGGAACCGCGTCTGCGACGACGCGCGGCATGAAGGAGCCCGAGATGGAGAAGATCGGCGGCTGGATCGCCGACGTCCTCGACGACATATCCAACGTGTCTGTGCAGGAGCGGGTAAAGAAGGAGGCTGCTGCGCTCGTCGCCGGCTTCCCGGTTCCCTGAGGGAAATGCCACGGGTAGCGGTAGTCGGGATAGTCGGCCGCACGAACGCTGGCAAGTCAACGCTCGTGAACAGGCTTGTCGGCGAAAAGGTCTCGATAGTCTCGCCGGTCGAGCAGACTACGCGCAATACGGTCCGTGGAATCGTCTCCGAACCCCGCGGCCAGCTCGTCCTTCTTGACACTCCAGGCCTCCACAAGGCGGTCGGCGAGCTTGGGCGACTTCTAAACAGGATGGCTCGGCGCAGCGCGGCGGGCGCAGACATAACGTGCGTAGTGTTCGACGCTTCCGACGAACCCCGGATGGAGGACGTCGGGTGGATGCAGCGCGTCGTAAACGAGAAGCCCGCGAAGGTCGTCTTCGTCCTCAACAAGGCCGACCGTTCTCCGTTCTACGAAAAGATGTTCCGCGATGCGTGGGGCGAATGCTCCGCCGGCATCGAGGGGCTGTCGCAGCCGATCTGGACGAAGTGCATAGCCACGACAGAGGGCGGGGCCAAGTCGGTTGCGGACGCGCTCTTCTCCCTTGCGGAGGAGGGAGAGCTTCTTTTCGACGAGGACATCGCCACCGACTATCCGCGCAAGCTTGCAATCGCAGATTCCATCCGCGAGAAATACCTTGCCAAGCTCCACCAGGAGCTTCCGCATGAAATCGGCGTGGTGGTCGAGGACATTCGCGAGAAGGAGGGGCGCGACGGCGGCCGGCCCGTCTGGAAGATAAAGGTCGACATTCTCGTGAACCGCGCTTCGCAGAAGCCCATCGTCATCGGCCGTGGCGCGCAGATGGTCAAGTACGTGAGGAAGTGCTCGGAGCGGGAAGTCGGCGAAATGTTCGGCGTCAAGGCGGAAATGGAGATATGGGTCCGCGTGGAGCCGAACTGGATGAAGGACAAACGCCTCCTTATGGAAATGGGCTACATGGGGGATCTCGTATGACGAGCCGCACGGCTGTGGTTGTCGCGGTTTTCGCCGCAGTCTTGCACATGGAGGGTGCGCTTGCTGCCGACGATCTCGAGATCGCGCGGCAGGCTTTGCGCGACGGACTTTGGGATGTCGCACGCGCCCACGCAGGAAAGACCGATTCTGAGACGGCGAAATTGGTGATTCTCGAAAGCTATGCTTCCGAAGGCAGGTGGGCCGACGTTAAGGCGGCGCTTGCGTCGTGGGGCGGAGCGTCGCCGAACCCGGCCTTCGGATACTACCGCGCCGTGGTGGATGGAAAGCTTGAAGAGGCCGCGGCGATGCTCAAGGCGAACGGGTCTTTGGCCGGTCCGTCTGAAGCCAAGATGCTGGAGGCCGACATTTTCATCAAGCGCGGACTTCCAAAGGAAGCCGGAAAGCTGTGGCGCGAGGTCGTCGCAATGACAAATGCCGGAGAGCGGGCGTTCGCCGTCGCAAGCATGAACCTCGGCGACGAAGCGTCGCTTAAGGCGGCGTATTCGAAGACGCGCTCGCTTCCCCTGCGAAGGGCCGTGGGGCTTAGGCTCGGGACCGTTCTTCTCAAGTCGCAGGAGACGGCGAAGGACGGGGCCGCCCTCATACGGAACATAGTCGCGGACAGTCCTGACGCAGACGGGGCTTGCGATGCGTTCCTCGCCCTCGCAGCCTCCGAGATCGCCTCAGAGAACTGGGCCGAGGCGAGAAAGACGTATGCAGACACCTTGGAGATGTGGCCCGAGGCCGCGAAGAAGCCTCTTGTCCAGCGGGGGCTTGGAGAGTCGCTCATGAAGCTTGGCCGCAGCGAGGAGGCGGCCGCGGCGTTTGCCAAGGCGGAGGAACTTTCTACCGACGACGGCGCACGCGCCCTTGCGCTGATGCGGCAAGGCGACGCTCTCGCCGCCCTTGGCAGAGAGGCGGATTCAATGTCGAAATACAGGGCTGTCCTCCAGAAATACCCGAAGACCGATGTCGCGGCGCGTCTTAAAAAGGCGGTGGAAGTCCGCGAACTCGAGGCGAGGGGGCGGGACCTCTACAGGGGCTACAGGTTCGAAGAGGCTCGGTCCGCGTTTTCGAAGGTCGCCGAGGCAGATCCTTCAAGACGCCACGCAATGGCGTATCTCGACGTCCTTTGCCTTTACGGACTCGGCCTTGACGACGAGGCCGTTCGCAAGGCCGAGGCGCTGGCGAACAAGTGCCCCGACGACGCGATACGCGCAGACGCGACGCTGTGGCTTGCAAAGTTCCTGTACAACCGCTCGGAATGGAAGAGGTCTGGCGATCTTTTCCGGGCTTTTGCAGAGGTGGCGCCATCCCACAAGTATGCACCTGACGCTCTTTTGTGGGCGACGCGCGCGGCGTTTTCGGCCAACGATTTCAAGCTTGCCGTGCAGACGGCGACGACTCTCGTGGAGCGTCATCCCGGATCGCGGGCGGCGGGCTCGGCCCTTATCGTGCAGGGCTCGGCGCTAATCGAGCTTTCCCGGTTCGACGAGGCTGTCCTCGTGCTTGAGCGCGTCGCGATATCGGAGAAGGCGTCTGAAGAAGACAGGTTCAGGGCGCAGCTCCTGAAGGCGGACGCACTCTTCGCCATGGGTGCGGACAATCCCGCGCGATACCAGGCCGCCCTCGATTCCTACAGGTCCGTGAGCTTCCTCGTGTCTGCGAGCCCGGACGACCAGATTGCCGTCGCGTTCAAGACGGGCAGGGTGCTTGAAAAGCTCAAGCGGCGCGACGAGGCCATCGACCAGTACTACACGCGCGTGGTGCTCGCATACAGGGAAGGGCGGCTCCGGGGCGTCAGGTATGGCGACGAGGCAAGGGCTGCTTTCTCGCGCGCCGCTTTCAGGCTTGCCGACGATTTTGAAAGCCGCGGGCGCGACAGGCAGGCGGAAGACGTGCTGAGGCTTGTCGTCTCGAGCGACGTTCCTGCGGCGAACGAGGCTTTGAAGCGCATAGAACGAATAGCAAGGAAAGGCAGGTTCCTATGACTTTTGCCGGAGGGCCCATTATCTGGATTCTCGCCGTGATGGCGGTCGTCGCCGTCGTCACCTACATAGAGCGGCTCGTGGATCTCAGGCGTGCGCGAATAGACTACATGGACTTTCTCAAGGGCGTGTTTAACGTCCTGGACGCGGGCAACGTGGACGAGGCCCTTGCGATATGCGAGGACACGGCCGCGCCCGTCGCCAACGTCGTCGCGACGGCCATCCGCAACAAGCGCGGGTCCGAACGTGCGTTGCGCGACGCCGTGGATTCGCAAGGCCGTGCCGAGATATGCCGCCTCGACCGCAGGCTTGCAGCCCTCGCCATCATAGCGCAGACGGCTCCGCTGATAGGGCTGCTCGGCACCGTTGCCGGGTTCGTGAAGACCGTCCTTGCGGCGAACGCGAGCGAAATGGTCTCGAGGGCGGATCTTCTCGGCGGAGCCATGTCGGCGCTGCAGTCGACGGCCTTCGGCCTTGTCGTAACGATAACGGCCATGGTGATGTACGGAAGCCTCAGGGTGAGGTTGGAGCGCACGACAGTCGAGCTTGAGGCGGCGGCGAGCCAGATAGTGGCCTACATGTGCGCCGGAGCCGGAGCGGAGGGAAAATGAAGCCCTGGAGCTGGACTCCTTCGCGCAACGACGGAATATGGAGGTACGGCGCCTCCTGGATGCGTCCGTTCGTAGTGTGCGCGCCATGGATATCGCTTTGCCTCCTTGTCGTAATGTTCCACGTCGTAGGCGGAACGCTCACTTCGGCCAAGGGCGTTCTTTTCGACCTTCCCGACGCAGGGCTTGAGGACGGCGAAGCCACAGAGATGGTGGCGCTTGTAATGCCAGTCGCCAGGGAAACGCTCGTCTTTTTCGACGATTCTCGTTTTACGCTTGGAGACGCGTCGTCCGCTTCCGCGCTGAAGGAGCAGCTTTCAGAGCGAGTGTCGCTGACGGAACGCAAGACGCTACTCGTCCTTGCGGATCGTCGCGTGGCCGGGGGAGAGCTCATGCGTCTTGCGTCGATTGCGAGGGAAAGCGGGGTCGCTCGCATCCTGTTTGCGGAAAAGCGGCATGTGGAGGAAGAATGAAGTCGTTTCGCCAGCAGATTCTCCTGGCTGCGGCCGTTTTCGCCCTTACGACGGCGATGCTCGCCGCCTTCCCGTTGGAGGCCGTCGGATTCAAGGCGTCTTCCGTTCGGCGTTCTTCTGAGCCTGCCGCCGCGTTTGTCGTGCTGACGGCCGACGACGAGGCAAAGGCGATGAAATTCGCAAAGACGGCCTGGCAAAGCGACGCTTCTTCGAGGAGGCACGTCGGTGCGCGTCTGCAGCTTGGAGAACTGCCGGCCGACGAGGCTCCCTGGCCGCTCGTCGACGTGCCCAAGGAGATGGACCTTTCGCCCAATGCGGGATATGCCGAATACGGAGCGGGCGCATGGACGCCTTCGGAAGCCGCCGGTGCGCCGGAGAAGATCGCATCTTCTCCAGACGATTCTGAAAAGCAGACTTTCCCCAGAGAGGAACTTCTGGGATTTAACAAAATGGAGGACAGGCAATGATGACTGAAAAACAGGTAATGAAGGCGTTCCGCGACACCGGGGCGCTCCTCGAAGGGCATTTCGAACTGAGGTCGAAGCTGCATTCCGACCGCTATTTTCAGTGCGCGTACGTGTTGAGCCATCCGAGAACTGCGGAGAAGCTCTGCCGGGAGGTTACGCGCACGGCAGTCAAGAGCGGAAAGCTCGGCAAGCGCATCGACGGCGTGATATCGCCTGCCGTGGGCGGCATCCTCGTGGGGCACGAGGTCGCCAGGGAGCTTGGCGTAAAATGCATCTTCGCGGAAAAGGTACAGGGCTCCGGCGTTGACGCGACGGGCAAGCCCAACACCGTTCTCGCGCTCCGCAGGTTCTCGATTGCGAAGGGCGAGCGCTATGTAGTCGCGGAAGACGTAGTCACGAAGGGCGGCCGCGTGCAGGAGACCATCGACCTCGTCAAGAAGGCGGGCGGCCGCGTCGCAGGAGTCGTCCTGCTCGTCGATAGGTCAGGCGGAAAGGCGAAGTTCGGCAGGATACCCGTTTTCCCCCTTATGAGAATGACGCCGAAGACTTGGACCGCGGCAGAGTGCCCGATGTGCAAGGCCGGGTCGAAGCCGACGCATCCCGGGTCGTGACATGCAAGAGACGCGATTCAACACGATAGAAGAGTGCCTCGAGGCCCTCAGGCGCGGCGAGATAATCCTCGTCACGGACGACGCCGACCGCGAAAACGAGGGCGACTGCATTTGCGCGGCGGAGTTCGCCACGCCGGAGGCGCTCAATTTCATGGCGACTTACGCCAAGGGGCTCATATGCATGCCCATGAACGCGTCGCTTTGCAGGAAGCTCGACCTTCCGCAGATGGTCGGGACTAATTCCGACGCCAACCATACCGCGTTCACCGTTTCGATAGACGCCGTGGAGACGACTACGGGGATCTCCGCCGCGGAGCGTTCGGTCACGGCGATGAAGTGCGCGCGTGACGACGTAGGCCCCGAGGACTTCCGCCGGCCGGGCCACATGTTCCCCCTTGAAGCCCGCGCGGGAGGAGTCCTGCGGAGGGCCGGCCACACCGAGGCGACTGTCGATCTCTGCCGTCTTGCAGGGCTCAAGGAGGTGGGGCTTTGCTGCGAGATAATGAAGGCGGACGGCACGATGGCCCGCCTTGACGACGTAGCCGAGTTCGCAAAGGTGCATGGCCTCAAGATGACCACGATCGCGGACCTCATCGCCTACCGCAGGGAAAAGGGCGACGTGGGCGAGAACCTCCAGAACTGCAACGGCGGAAGGCTCGTCGACCTTGTCGAGGAAGTCGACCTCCCGACCGACTACGGCCACTTCAGGCTGAGGATGTACAGGTCGCG
>JBGUVV010000052.1:0-7553 GCA_045220525.1 Kiritimatiellia bacterium | reverse complement strand
TCTTTTTAATTATCACCGTCGTCCCCATTTGTTTGCAATCATCGCGGACCGCAGCAAATTATAGCAAAAGCGCCGCGCCGGAATCAAGAACAGAAGTCCGCCTGCCCTTTTTCGCAATTCAACGCATCGTTAGCTTCAAATATTCTGCAAACAATCGGGGACAGACCCCGCGAAAGGTCCATTTTACAAGGGTTCCGCGGGGTGTGTCCCCACACGGATTCCCCCCCCCTCTATACTTCTCCACGGCCAAAGCATACGCGTAATGACGTATAATGCAAGTGGGTGTCTCAACGCACCGAGGTGGCGACAAGGCCGACGGACTTGCCGAAGTGCATTAGGAAGAAGCACTTGCCCTCGGGGGCGCGCGGCGTTCCAATCGGCGCGAGCATCGGTCTTACAAGCGTAACGGCCTGGAGCGCGACGATGGCGAAGACAACAAGCCACACGTGGAGTCCTGCCCTATTCACGACAACCCCCTTCTCAATCGCCGCTGCGACAGGACGCGACACGAACGCGAACGAAAGCGCGGCGAGAATGCAGGACAGGACGACTACAAACGCGACATTTTCCGTGGAGACGGAGAAAAGCCATAAAATCGGCGACAAAGCCGCGAGAAGGCTGCCGAGTGTTGCGGTGAAGACCAACCCTAGCACTGCAAGTTGCGCCGCCGAGAACTTCGATCCGCTAATCATCGCAAAAACATAGAGCGTTGGAAAGCAAAGAACGAACGAAAACGCCGCAACTCCAACCATCTTCGCCGCGTCGAGCGCCGCGACATTCAAGTCCACGAACGAGCCGACGGCAAATCCGAACAGAGCGCATCCAACCACAGTCACGAGCGCAAGAAACGCGACAAGCCGCCAATTGCCCGCCTTGCCCTCTGCAAAGCCCATGACGTCGCCCGGCGCACGCAGCAATTCGCCGAGTCCTGGTGTTTTTTCATTGTTCATTTTACTGATCCTCCGTTGATTAGGTGTGGAATGATTTGGGTGAAAAGGGATTCAAGAAAGTTGCTTTCGAGCGCATCGGCGCGGAGAAACTCTACGGAAATGTTGGGGCTTCCGACTAGCGGACGCATTATCCAGCCGAGCTGGCAGCCGACAACGGCAAACGCCGCGAGCCAGAGGCACATCATGAGTATGAGCCGACAGTCCGCCGGGACACGCCTCCTGAGGCTCGTGTAGAGAAGCGCGACTCCGACGGTTCCGGCACCTCCCATCACGACGATGTGCGCGAGCATCATAGCCGAATGGGCGAGGCGCATCGTCTCGCGAGACCCCGAGTCAGGCGCGGCGGAAAATACGAAGAAAAGCACTACTGGCGCAAGGGCGAGGAGAATCGCCCCCGCTACCGACATCGCGAAGAATACGGCCTCAAGGACTTCGCGGTACCTTAGGCCGGCGCCTGTTGCAAGCGCGGCCGTCCAGCAGAAAAGCGAAACAACGAGCGTCGCACCAACGAATACCGCCGGAAGCTTCACCGCGACGTACGCCGCCATAAGCGGCGAACGCCACACCGCCAAGACCGCGCCATAGACGCCGGTCGCCGCCGCCACGAACAGGATTCGCCGCGCAAGATGTCCGTAAAACTCTCCATTCTCCGTTGTCATCACAAAGGAGAATGCACGAGCGCGGCGAAAATGTCACTGGGCTGTATAAGCCGTACGCGCAACCTTAAGCATCCTATATGTCCGCTTCCGTGGGAAACTTGGGGACAGACCCCGCCGCTGTGGGGAGGGACCCCGCCGTCGCTTCATTTTTCGCGGGCTACCTCGCGTTTTCTGCAATTTATCGCATTTCAAGCCGTTTTGCGATGGCGTAAGCCATGCCGCGAGACAGGGGACGAGAATGCCGTCGCAACTACCATATCTTCACGCCAAATCCGAGTTCGACGAGCTTGAACGAGACGTTCTCGTTGGAAGCGCCAAGCCCGCGCCGCGTCACCTTGACGAGATTCCAAGCCGGGTTGATGTGCCGCGAGCGGACTTCATACGTGCGACGGAACATCCCCGAAACCGCCGCGTCAGTGGCCGCTCTCGAAGTGCGGATCGACCGACATGCACTTCGCAGGGCACTTTGCGACGATCTGCTCGTCGGTGGGCGGGTTCTCGTAGTTGACCTTCGCGAGGAAGCCCTGGAACGTGAAGTGGTTAGCCTCCTTGCCGCCGGAGTTCTTCTCGCAGAGATGGCAGCCCATGCACCCGACACCGCAGACCTTGCGGACTGACGGCCCCTTGTCGGGGTTGGCGCAAAGGACATGGATCATAGCCGACGCAGGCACAAGCTCAATCAGCTTCTTGGGGCAGACGGCGACGCACTTGCCGCAACCGATGCAAAGGCGCTTGTCAACCTTGGCGAGCCCGTCGTGGATGGAGATGGCACCCTTCGGGCAGATGTTCGCGCAGGCACCGTAGCCGAGGCAGCCGTATGTGCAGCCCTTGTCGCCGCCCGCAGTCATCGCGGCCACGTTGCAGTCGCAGATGCCGTTGTAGTCGCCGACGCGAATCGCCTCGGAGCGGGTGCCGCAGCACTTGACGAGAGCGACGCGGCGCTCCGTTGCAACCGCCGCGACACCGAGAATCTTCGCCACCGCCTCCGCGCACGCCGCGCCTCCGGCGGCGCAAGCGCCGTTGGGAGCCGTCCCCGCGACGAGCGCCCTTGCATAGCCGTCGCACCCCGGGAAGCCGCAGCCTCCGCAGTTGGCGCCCGGCAATGCCGCGATGACCATGCCGATGCGAGGATCTTCCTTTACGCTGAGATAGCGGTCCGCCACTGCGAGAGCGACGGCTGCGGCAAGCCCGATGCCCGCCAGCACAAGAACGGCCACTGTCATTGCAAAGCCCTTTCCAGCCCCTTGTCGAGGCCCGAGAAGCCCATGAAGGCAAGCGCGAGAAGCCCGCCCGTCACAAGGGCGAGGGCTATGCCGCGGAAGCAGCGCGGCGGATCGGCATGCGCGAGCTTTTCGCGTATGCCGGAAAAGATCAAGAGCGCAAAGCCAAACCCGACGGCGGCCGCGAACGAGAAGAATACCGACTCAAGGAAGCCCGAGTTCTGCTTGCAGTTGAGCTCCGCCGCGCCGAGGACTGCGCAGTTCGTCGTTATGAGGGGAAGGAATATGCCAAGCGCCGCGTGGAGAGGCGGAAGGAACCTCTTCATCGCAATGTCGATGAACTGCACGAGCGAGGCGATGACGAGGATGAACGCGAGCGTGTGTATGTAGCCGAGGTCATACGGGCGCAGGAGCCAGTGGTCGAGGCACCACGTCACCGCCGACGCCGCCGTCATCACGAAGACGACCGCTCCCGACATGCCGAGGGCCGTGTCGAGTTTTTTCGAAACGCCCAGGAACGGGCAACAACCGAGAAAGCGGCTGAGAACGAAGTTGTTCACCAGCACAGCGCCGACAAGGACCAATATAAATACGCTCATATGCTGTAGTATGCTATTATTTGCGTCAGTTGTCAAGAGTCGCGTGGATGTTTCCCGAGCCGCGGACAACCGATTCGCAGTCGGACGATATCTGGCGCTTTAGCTCTTCAAGCGTGCCGAAGGCCCGTTCAGGGCGCATGAAGCGCACAAACGACACGCAGACGGCGCCCGCGCCAGAGGGAATTTCAGGCCGCTCGCATGGGAAATGTATCTCGAGGACTGGCCGCTTCCATGCCCTCTCGCCAAATGTCGGCGCAACGCCGTAGTTTGCAACTCCGCGCGCGCCTGAGACCTCCACTTCGTAAACGCCTGTCGGCATCTTGAGGCTTTGCTCGCCGACGTCGATGTTCACCGTAGGGTAGCCGAGGGACGCGCCCTCGCCCTTTCCCGAGAACGTCTCGCCGAAGACGGAATACCTGCGGCCAAGCATGGCGTTGGCGTCTTCGATTGCACCGCATTCGATCGCCTGACGTATTCTGGAAGAGGAAACCCTCTCTCCCTTGTATTCCGCATACGGCACCACGACGACTTCGAAGCCCATCCGCCGTAGGAGCCCCGCGTCCCCTGCACCGCCCCTGCCGAAACGCCAGTTGGCACCGCAAAGGACCCTCGTCCGAGGCACAGCATCAACGCTCCCTCCTGCAAGGTGGTTAAGGGCAAATTCCTCAGGCGACATGAGAGCCGTATCCTTGGTGAAGTCGAGAGCTACAACATCCTTAACTCCACACGCGGCAATTGCGTCAAGGCGCGTGCGCTCGTCCATTATGAGGCGAGGCGCGCGCTCCGGCGACAAGACGGAGAGCGGATGGTTGCGGAACGTCACCGCGCGGTCCGCCCCTTCCAATATCGCACGGTGCCCGATATGGACGCCGTCGAAGAAGCCTACTGCAACGCGGAGGATATCGGCATCACGCACGGCGCGAAATCCTTCATGTCCTTTTCTAGAAGCTTGTCGAACGGCACGGCATCCTCCACGGAGAGCCTGCCGATCCTCGTCCGGCGCAGCGACATGAGAGTCGCGCCAAGGTCCCTCGCAAGCGAACGCGGCAGGAGGTTCCGCGAAGCGGAGAGGGAGAAGCCCACCGTCGCGCCCGGCTCGGCCGCACCGGCGCCGCCTTCCAAGTCGAACCTGTATATGTGGGCGAGGACGTTCCCGTGCTCGCCAGTATCGACGACCTCGTACATCGCGGAGCCGTCGCGCCTCACGGAGCAGAACCTCGGCTCGGACTGGAATACGTCCCCCCTTGCCTCGGAAATCGGCATGAAAGGCCCCGCCGACTCATCCGGGCGGCCGAACTTGTCGCCAGTGTCGGTCGTCCCGCCGAACTTCATGGTTCCGACATACTCGCGGTCGGCGCTCATGATGCGATCGACGAACTTGTTAGCGTCGTTGATCAAAAGAGCCATAAGTCCAGAGGCCATCGTGTCAAGCGAACCGCCGTGCCCGACCTTGACGATGTTGAACTTGCGCTTCACGGTCTTCACGACCGTGGAGAACTGGATGCCCTCGGGCTTGTCGACAAGCAAAAGCCCGTCGAGCTCCTCCAGCATCCTAAGCTGGGTCAGATTGGCCATCCAGCTTGGACAGTATTGCGAGGACCTCGTCGCCCTTTTCAATCGAGAGATCCAACTGAAAGAGGAGGCGCGGCGTGAATTTCAGCCTGACCTGGCTGCGGATAAGCTCCTGAAAGCGGCGGGCATGGTGCTGAAGGTGCCTGAGGGCGGCCTCCTTGACGGCATTGTCGCCGAAGACGGAAACCTTAACCGTGGCGTCGCGCAGGTCCTTCCCGCAGGCGACGTCGGTTACGGTTATGAGACCCGGCTGCACGGAGTCGGCGTGCATGACGGTGAACATGCCCTCGGCTATTACCCTCTTGAGGAGGGAGTTAACCCGTTCTATGCGGTTTACGGACATGACCTCAAGCTACAGGCTCCTCGGCAGCTCCTCAAGAGAGTAGCACTCGATGGTGTCGCCCGTCTCAAAGCCCTCGTAGTTCGCAAAGTTGACGCCGCACTCCTGCTGGCCCGTGACTTCCTTGACCTCGTCGCGGAAGTGGCGGAGAGTCTCTACCTTTCCGTCCCACACGACAGAGCCGCCGCGGATTATGCGGAACTTCTCCTTGGCGACAAGCTTGCCGTCGAGCATCTGCGAGCCTGCGATCTTGCCGAGCTTGCCGATGTCGTAGATCGCCTTGATCTCGGCGTGGCCGAGGACGACTTCCTTGTATTCCGGAGGAAGGAGGTCAAGCATGCAGTTCTTCACGTGGTCGAGGAGCTCGTAGATGATCCTGAACGAGTTTATCCTCACGCCGTCGTGCCTTGCCTGCTGCTGGACGCCGGAGTCGTTGCCGATGTCGAAGCCGACTATGACGGCCTTTCCGGCGGCGGCTGACTTGACGTCAGTCATCGAGACGTTGCCCGTCCCCGTCCCTATCACGTTGAGGCCAACCTTCGAGGACTTTATCTCGTTGAGGGCCTGGACAATCGCCTCAAGCGAGCCCTGGGTGTCGGACTTGACGATTACGTTCAGCTCGCGGCGGCCCTCAGCCGCCATCGCGCTCATGAGCGCGTCGAGGGTCGCAGCCTTCGACGTGGCGAGGGCCTCCTCCTTGCGCTCCTGCGCCGTCTGCTCGGCCAAGGTCCTCGCGCGCTTCTCGTCGAGCATCACGCGGAACTCGCTGCCGGCCTCGGGGACGCCGGAAAGGCCCGTGCACTTCACGGGAGTCGCCGGCGGCGCCTCCTTGATGCGCCTGCCCCTGTCGTCTATGAGGGCGCGGACCTTGCCGAAATGCTCGCCTATGAGAACGGCGTCGCCGACCTTGAGTGTTCCACCCGTCACGAGAAGCGTCGCGCAGGGGCCAAGGCCCTGCTGGAGCTCGGACTCTATGACGAATCCGTTTGCGCGGCGGTTTGGATTCGCCTGAAGCTCAAGGACCTCCGCCTGGACGAGGATGTTTTCAAGAAGCGAATCGACTCCCTCGCCAGTTACGCCCGACACAGGGCAGCAGATTATGTCGCCGCCCCAGTCTTCCGGCGTAAGGCCCTTCTTCTGGAGCTGCTGCTTGACGCGGTCGATGTTGGCGGTAGGCTTGTCGGCCTTCGTGATCGCAACCATTATCTGCACGCCCGCCTGGCGGCAGACCTTGATGCACTCCTCCGTCTGCGGCATGATGCCGTCGTCTGCGGCGATGATGAGGACCGCTATGTCCGTAATCTGAGCGCCGCGCGCACGCATGGCGGAAAACGCCGCGTGGCCGGGGGTGTCGAGGAAAGTGATCTTCTTCCCGGCGATCTCCACCTGGTAGGCGGAAATCTGCTGAGTGATGCCGCCCGCCTCGCCTGCGGCGACGCGCTCCTTGCGGATGTAGTCCATGAGCGTCGTCTTGCCGTGGTCGACGTGGCCGAGGAACGTGATAACGGGGGCGCGAGGCCTGAGAGTCTCGGGCGGATCCTCCGGAATCAGGTCGTCGGCGTCGATGGCCTTGAGGACAGGCTTCGCGGCGGTCTTGTCGCGGGCATGCTCGATCGTGACCTTGAAGCCGTATTTCTCCGCGACCTTCGTCGCGATGTCCGGCTCGACTCTCTGGTTGATGGACGCGAGGATCTTGAGCCTCATCAAGTCTGCTATGAGGCGGTTCGGCTTTATGTTGAGCTTCGCCGCGAGATCCTTCACGATCACGGCGCCGCGTATGGATATCTCGCGGTTCGCCTCGTCAACCGATATGCGCCCGCCCTGCTGCGGGACGGCGGGAGCCGTGCGGGCGACACGCTTTTCAAAGCTCTTGAGCGCCTCGCGGTTCTTCTTGCCCTTGCGCCCGGGCTCGTCGTCGTAGTCGACGACCTTGGGCGGTTTCGGCTTCGGCGGGGCGGCCACCGAAATGGAAATCGTGGCCGCGGGGCGCGAGGCCTGCAACGGCTTGAATCCGGCGTGGGAAAGACCGGTAGTCCCAAAAGTCGCGGCGGCTGGCGGAGTCGCCTGCTTCGGCTTGTGGCCAGGGGCCATGCGGAGCTTCGGCGCGGCGGCGGGAGCCGGGGCCTTTGCTGCGGGCGCCGCTGGCGCGGCGGCAGGAGTCGGGTCCTCCTTGACCGGGGCTGGCTCCATAGCCTCCGCCCCACGGGAAGCTA
>JBGUVV010000051.1:0-8161 GCA_045220525.1 Kiritimatiellia bacterium | reverse complement strand
TCCGTTCGAGATGTCGCTGGCGGAACTGGCGACCAACGCGACGGCTGCCGCTTTCAACGCTCCATTCTCGATTTCGTTCGTGGCGCTCGCCGACGAGGACGCGCAGACCGCCGACCGCGACGGAGACGGGATTTCGACTTACGACGAGATCTTCACGTACCGCACCGACCCCGGCCTCGTTGATACCGACGGCGACGGCCTCACCGACGGCGACGAGGTTGCACAATCCTCTGATCCGCTTTCCGTCAGCGTCCCCAACGAGGTGCTTCTTTCGAGACTGGTTGGCTTCCAGACAAACGAGAACTACGCCGCGGCCTCGGTGGCCGTCACGAACGAGCTCGTCGGATACCGTCTCTGGGACAGCTTTGCCGCGACATGGCCCGCAGGGGCGACGAACCTCGTCTATGAGCGGACTGTCAGGATCGACCGTCGTGACGGCTGGCAGCAATACTACCTTTCCTCGCGGCCGGACTCCGCCGGAGGATGGTCTCTCGGCGGCCTGGTGCTCGAATGGGAGGACTCGTGCGGCGAGTCGGGGACTGCTACGGCGTCCCCCGTCGCGGACAGCCTCTACCTGCCGCTCTCGACGAACAACCCGTCGTCGGTGACGTTCCGCCTGCGGGCGACTTCCACGGCCCTGCGGTCCGCGAACCCCGTGTATCTGGTAGGCTATGCGCCGAAGGTGTCGGTCATCGGCGGCTCCGAGCACACGACCGCGGCGGGCGACGAACTTGCGGTGTTCATGGAGGGATCGGAATCCGTCATCGGGCTTTCGATTGACAGGTCGCGGCGCCCTTGCAAGGCGGCGCTTCACCCTCTCGAACTCACGATGGCGGGCATATCGGACCTGTCTTCGCAGACGGAAGGCGGCCTTCGCTACGAAGGCGGGCTGGACGGCGGGAGGGTCTTCGCCTCGGGTGCCGGCGTGTATCCGCTGCCCGACGTATCCGTCCGCGGCGTTTCGCAGGGGCAGATGCGGCTTCGCGGCGCTTTGCCCGACGGGACCGGGCGGTATCTTATCATCCTCATGCCATGGGTCCGCTACGGCGGGCGTCACGGCTTGGGCGACGGGCTGGAATGGGACGGTGAGGAGTATTCCATCGAATACGAGTATCCCCTCGACAGCGGCTGCCTTGTGCGCGAGTGGTATCGCAACTCCGTCGGCGCGTGGAGCTGCGACTGCGAGCCGAGCGCAGGGTGCGGGCTTGCCGACGACAACGGGTTCGTGTCCGTCAATCTTGAGAGCGACGGCGAGACGGCCACTGCGACCGTCAAGATCGAAGACGAGACCATTTGGACCGGCACGGCCACCCACGTCCCAGGGTCGGATGACGGCATCTTCGGCATCGAGCGCAATGACGAGTGCGGCGAGTGCGGTGGCGGATGCGCCGACGGCGACTGCAGCGAACTCGAAGGGCCGTCGCTTAGCTCGCTCAAGTTCCGCATCCCGACGGGTATGCCGCGCAAGGGCCAGGTCGCCGGGTTCGCGTATTTCACGACCGAGGGGCCTATGCTTGTCGCGCCTTCCTCGTTCAAGTTCCTGCTCAGGAATGACGTCGGCGCGTCCGTCACGACCAACGGGAGCGCCCGCACAGTCGCCTGCGCCTGCGAGCGAGGGAGGGAGCTTGTCATAGAGCAGATCCAGGACGGCGCGCGCGTCACCGTGAACGCGCAGGCCACGGGCGCGCTTGAGCACACCTGGGAGATCGTGAACGTTGGCGGGAGCGCGGCAGAAATCCGCATCAGGCAGATCAGCCGTCTGAACAACGTCATGCAGGACTGGACGTATGAATGCACCTACAACGACGATAGCGGCGAGTGGGACTGGTGCGCGACTGACAACATCGCTGGCGTCAGCGAGGAGCTTGAGCGCATCGACTCCCTCAACGTGGACGGCACGGTCTCTGAGACGAGGACTAAGTTCGACGCGTCCGGGACATGGCTCGGTGAGGTGGAGACTCTCTCGCAGGTAATAGGCGAGCGGGAGTGCGCGGCCCTGCGCCAGGTTTACAGGCGCGAGGAGACTTGCGTCGGCACGGTCGAGCGCTTCGCCGACTATTGGCGCGACACCGCACACCCCGCGAGGAACGGAAAGCTTCGCCTCCTGCGGGCGGACGACGCCCCATGGGAATACCACGAATGGAACGAGGACGGCTTCGAGGTCCTGCGCGTCGAGCAGCGCAACGGCTCGGAGGTTCCAGCCGACTTCCCGTCGGCGACAAGCAACGGCTTCGAAAACGCGTCCGGGCTCGCTGACGCCTTCCTTACCACGTTCTCCTATGAGCCGCTTGTCGGCGACAGCGCCTACGCCGACGACTACGGCAAGCCCCGCTGCGAGTCGCGCTACGTTGTGCGCGGCGGCGTCGCCTCGCTTACGGGCCGCACGTGGCGCCGCTACACGCACGTCCTTTACGACGCACGCCCCGCAGTCAAGGAGGAGACATGGCGGGCTGCGTCGGCCTCGGCGCAGTTCGGCGACGCGGCGAACGCCTATTCATGGCGCACGGTATTCGATCCGGTCGCGGCGGGGGACGTGCCGCTCGTCCTGCGCGGCGAAGTCGCGGAGGAGATGGACGAAGACGGCGTTCGCACCGTGGCCGACGTGTCCGTCGCAAGTGGCCGCGTCACGCTGACGCGTCGGAGGTGGCGCGGCAGCTTGCAGTTCCCGACTTGCGACGTCGTCGAGATGGACGACGAATACGGGCTCGTCCTCAGGGAGGCCAAGTGCCTTTCCGACGGAGGGGCCGTCGTCGACGAGACCATTTCCATCTACGACGACCAGAGCCGCCTCAGGTCCGCCGCATACCACGACGGCACCTCTACGACTAACGCATATTCGTGCTGCAGGCTCCTCTGGTCACGCGACCGCCTTGGCCGCAAGGTCCTGCGCTCGGCCTTGACGGGACAGGACGGGCTTTACTATGCGGAGGAGGAGGTGTGGCTCGCCGATGTCGCCTCTAACGGGTTCAAGGTGACGCAGCACTTCATGGACGGGCTCGGGCGCGAGACGAACACGGTGGTCTATGTCGGCTCCGCGCCGGGCGAGGCGACCGACTTCTCTGCGTCATCAGGAAAGCGCCTCTCCGAAGAGACCTCGCAATACTGGGGGATGGAATACGAATCCGTCGATTCCGCCGACGTGCGCGGAAAGGTCGAGTCCAGATACACATGTTACCAGTCCGGCCGCGAAGTCTCGTATTCCGACACATACGCGAGCTCTGACGATTCCGCGCCTCTGGTGCGCACTGTGCGGACGGATCTCCTCAACGGGCCCAGCGCGACTCGGCGCGAATGGGACGGCAAGTGGACCGAGCGGCGCACGTGGTCTGACTACGATGCGTCCGGCTGCAGGATCGACTACGAGGTAACGGAATCCTCCGACTACGGCGTAGTCACCAACTCCGTGACGTGGCACGACTTCCTCGGTCGCACTGTCGCGACGGAAGGTCCGTCCGGGACTGAGACGACTGTTTACGACAACTCCACGTCGCGAGCCCTCTCGACCACAACTGCCGCGGGCGGAGTGGTGCGGACGTCGGAGAGCGTGTATAACGGCCTTGGCGAGCTCGTCGGGAGCGTGAGCGATGGAGTCGTCTCGCGGCGCGACGAGGAATATGAGCAGGTGTCGAACGTCTGGTGGAAGGTGGAGCGGTCTGTCTTGTTTTCCGGCGGCGCGACGAACTCCGCGAGCGAGGTGCGCGAGCGTGTGACGGGGCTTTCCGACGCTGTGCGCAGCCAGATCGTGCGGATTTCCGCGGACGGCGTTGCCACCGAGACTACGGAGTCTTACGACCCAGTCGCCGACGTGACGGTCGAGACAACGGTTTCGCCGACGGAAGGCACGGTCGTTCGAACGCTGCGGCATGGGCTCGTCCTCTCGGTCGAGACGAGTGACGGAACGACTGAGTATGTCTACGACGCCCTCGGGCGGACGGTGCGCGAGTCGTGCGGGCCGCGCGTCGTTGAGACGGCGCACAGCGTGGCCGGGGACGTCGTCGCCCGACGGACTCGCACGGGCGAGGGGACCTACGCAGAGGAGTCATACGCCTACGACTCCTGCGGCAACCGCGTCGCCGCGACGAACGCGCTCGGCGGCGTGACGGCGACCTCCTACGACGCGGAAGGGAACGTCGTCGAGATATCCGGGACGGCGGAATATCCTGTGCGCTTCGCCTACGACACGGAAGGACGCCGCACCTTGCTTTCGACGACACGGGATGGTACAATATGGGATGTGACGACGTGGGAATACGATCCGGCGACCGGCAGGTGCCTTGCGAAGCAGCATGCGGACGGCTCTCGGTATGCGACGACCTACACGCCCGACGGGCTTGAGTCCACGGTGACTCGCCCATCGTTGCAGTGGAGGGAGAATGTCTATGACTCGCGGAGAAGGCTCGTGGGCGTCATCTCTAACGACGGCAGCGAAAATGCCGCGTTTGAATACGACGATTTCGGAAGGGTGACGGCCGCATCCAACGCGGCAGCATTTGCGGAATACGCCTTGCACCGCAACGGGATGGCCACCAACGAAATTGTATCGGTCGGCACGAACTCGTTCGAGATCGTGCGCACCATCGACATGTTCGGCAGATTGGACGGAAGGGGCGTAGAAGGAAGCGAGTTCCAAGGGATATCCTATGACGACGCAGGTCGCATCTCGTCGATCACCGACCAGACGGCGACCGTCACCTATGCATATTCCGAAGACGGAATGGAGGCGGGATGCGCGATCTCGTTCGCGGCGGGTTCGTCGGTCGTGCGCCAGGTGGTGCGCGACTTGTATCGCCCCGATCTCGTCGTCGCGGTTTCGAACGTCATCAACGGCGTCGCCGTCTCGGGCTTTGACTACCAGCATGACGCCGCCGGTCGTGTGGTGTCGAGGAACGATGACGCGTTTTCGTACAACGCGCGGGGGGAGGTTGTTTTCTCGCGCAGAGGCTACGCAGAGGAAGATTCCTATGCGTATGACGACATAGGGAACCTTCTGATTTCCACATGCAACTCCTCGACTAACACCTATACGGCAAACAGCCTCAACCAATACACATCCATTCTCCGCGACTCTGCGTCTCCGCGTGAGATATCACACGACCTCGACGGCAACATGCTTTCAGACGGGCTACAGCAGTTCGCATACGACTCCGCAGGGCGTCTTTCGTCAGTCTCGACTGGCGGAGTCGCTGTCGCGGCGTTTCAGTATGATGCGTTCGGGCGCAGGGTGCGCAAGACGACGCAGGAGGCGATGCATACGTATCTCTACGACGGGTGGAACCTCGTCCTTGAGCGTATCGAGCGGGACGGCGGCGAGACGGACACCGTAGAATACTTCTGGGGTAAGGACATCTCCGGGTCGCTCGGCGGCGCAGGCGGCATAGGCGCTCTTCTCTACCTCAAGCACAACGGAGATGCGTATGTTCCGATCTACGACGCGAACGGGAACGTTGTGCAGTATGT
Organism: Kiritimatiellia bacterium; assembly: GCA_045220525.1. Taxonomy (GTDB): domain Bacteria; phylum Verrucomicrobiota; class Kiritimatiellia; order RFP12; family UBA1067; genus UBA1067. The sequence goes on along the minus strand of JBGUVV010000051.1, from coordinate 2,704 downwards.
CGATGCGACGGGCGCAATAGTCGCCTCATACGTGTATGACGCCTTCGGGCGCACGCTTGCTTCTGCCGGATCGCAGGCGGAGCTCTTCCGGTTCCGCTTCTCGACGAAATACCACGATAGCGAGTCGGGCCTTGTCTATTTCGGCTACCGTTTCTACTCGCCAAGCCTTGCTCGCTGGCTCACCCGCGACCCCCTTGAGGAGCAGGGCGGCCTGAACCTATACGACTTCTGCGGCAACGACGCGATCGGCCAAGTCGATCCATACGGGCTGGCGATGGGCTTCCTAACGCCATTCGGCCTTCCGGAATTTCAGATGCTTCAGCTTGGCGCAGATGTGTTCTGGCTTACAGTTGCGGAATACTATTTTAGGCATCAAGAAAATAGCCCGATATCTGCTGATATGTTAGAGCTTTCTATTTCAGGTCTTGTAGGGTCGAGGGAATATGTCTTCCCGCGGAATGGGCAACTTGCAACGGCAATAAAGAATTCTCTGGAATACAGGGCGATCATAGCTGGTTTGCTTAAAGATAAAGCCAAAGGATATAGTGCCTGTAATGAGCTCAAGGCTACAGATTTTAATACGCATGATCTCGTTTCTGCAGTCGGCAAGGCAACGATAGAATTGGATGGTGACATATGTAAATCAAAGAATGGCAGTGCTCGCTTAAATCTTGACGTGACAGTTACTGATACTTATAATTTTGAATGGTGGAAACTTGAGAAAATTAAAACAAAAGGTCGGAAGTTGACGGCAGGTAATAATGTTGCGTTTATAAGTCAGATGCTTGGATATCTTAGACAGTATCCTTGGCGGGTGGAGTTTGACGAGAATAGGAGATGGCCGTGGCGTTGAGAAAATTCATCAGCGCGATTAAATTGGTAATCCACGGCGTTGAAAAGCGTCCGTGGATTCCGATGGTCATCTATCTTGGGGTCTTTGCCCTGTTTGTGCTTGCAAGCGGACTGCTGCTTGCTGACATGATAGATTCTCGCTGGCGGCCATTCGGTGATTTTACAAAAGAGGAGAAAGCCGTTATCAGCGATGTCGGCGACTATATTGGCTGGGCGGTTGTCGCGGCAGGCGTCTTTTCCTGCGCCGTTGTGCCGCTCATAATGCTTTGCGTTGGGAGATTCCGCGCGGCATTTAATACGCTTGTCATGGGAATCGCCGGAATCGGAGCGTCTGTCACCTTTTTCTTTCTAACCGGCCCGTTGTGGTTCGTAATCGGGCTTGAGTCTGCAAAAGCAACGGATGCCTTTGGCGACAAGGGCGCGGAAATAGAGTTTTACAAGACCTATGACGAGGCGGCATCGTCGGGGGACGTCCGCAAGATCCTTCCTCCCGGGGCGAAGGACATAACCGTTGTGCGCAAGCTGTATTTCCAGGGCCACTCGGTAGATTTCCGCTGCAGTCTTCCAGAAGAGGACTTCAAGAAGTTTGTCGCAAAGCGCAAGTATGTCTTTAAGGAATACAACCTCGCGGAAGGCGGTAGTGGATGGAGCTTTCGCTGGAACAAAGAGGATGACGCACTGTTCTCCCAATTCCCTGATGTCGTAAACGGGCAAGTTGTGGATCACCACCCAGAAGGGTATCTGACTTGCGTCGCGAACGACCATCTTGACGGTGGCAATCCAAACGAGGAAACGCTATTGTATGTTTATGATAAGAAGTGCTCTATCCTCTGGGCTCAGTGCTGGCGCTAGGGCGGTGATTAGAAAGATCGAGGCGAAACCGAGCATCCCCGCCGGAGTGTATTTCGGCGTGTATATGGTGTCGTGGGTCGTGGCCGCGCTGTCGGCAACTCATCTCGTTGATTCGAAGTGCCGCCTTCTATCGTGGCTAGTGCCGTCTTTGGCTCTAATGTATGAGGATGTATGCCGAGGGATGGATCATGTCGTGCTGGCAGTTGGCGTGGTCGCCGTTATCGTGGTTCCCTTCGTCATGCTGTGCGCAAGGCGATTTCGCGCGTCCCTCAAGACCTTGCTCTTCGGGTTTGCCGGGATAGTCGCATCGCTCGCCTTCTCGTTCCTGACGGAAGACATGCTGTTCTTCGTGTCGCTTAGCGTAGATAACGCCCGCAAGGATGCAATGCGGAGCGCGGAAGTGGAGCGTTGCGCAGAATAGTCGCCCTGTCAGATCGGCAGCCTGATGGTAAAGGTAGCGCCTTCGCCGGGCTGCGACTTGCACGTTATCGTGCCTCGGTAGAATGTGACGATCGACTTGGCAAGGGCGAGCCCGAGCCCGAATCCAGGCTCCGAAACGGCGTCTTTCGTGCGGAAGCCGCGGTCGAATACACGCGGCGCCACCACGGGGTCTATGCCAATTCCCGTATCTGAGACTGAAATGCCTATGGAGTCGAGCGACCGAAACGCCGTGACGGCAACGCTTCCGCCCGCAGGCGTGAACTTGATTGCGTTGTCCACGATGTTGCCTATCAGGCGCTGGAACTTCGCCTTGTGCCCGGCATATGTTATCGGCGCCTTGTCCATCGAGGCCGAGAGCTTCACGCCCTTGGCCTCTGCGGCTGGCGCGTAGAGCTCGACTACAAAGTCGATGATATTCGAGAGGTTCTGCTCGCTGGGCGGCTCCCTTTCGGCGAACGCGTTGTTCCTCGCGATTTCGGCATGGGTCTCGAAGAGATCGAGGATCCTGTTGCAGGATTCGGCAATCAGCCCCGCGGCGGCAGAGTGGTCGCATGAGTTG
>JBGUVV010000050.1:0-2982 GCA_045220525.1 Kiritimatiellia bacterium | reverse complement strand
TCGCGGGCGAAGACATCAACGACCGTAGTCTTGCGCGGCAGACGGAGCGTCTTCGTGCCGGCGTTGCGGGCATGGAAGGATATGAAGCGCTCGTTCGCCTCGTAAATGTCGAACGTGTCGCCGAAGATGTGCACTCCGGCCTCGCGCGCGATGCGCTGCATGAGCGGAGACTCAATGCGGTACGAGCCGGAGAAGATTGTCCGCGCCTTGCCCGTTCTGACCGACGCAAGACCCGCCGCTCCGTTGGAGTACCGGCCCAGCACCTTGTCGGGATGCGCTGCGGCGAATATGGGCGCAAGCGGTCTGCCGCCTTCTGGATATGCGAGGCCACCCGCCTTCGTACCGTCCTCCAGCGTCACCTCGGGATTGGTCACGTCCCTGCACAACGTGAAGTCCATGCCGGTCAGAGCCTTCATGTTGGCGGTGGAATTGCCGTCGTTGGAAGTGAATCCCGGCGCAAAGGTCCAGAGGATCGTGCAGTCGCGTTCACGCAGGCTCTCGGCGGCCTTCCGCAGCGATGGCGTGAGTTTCGTGCATGACTGGAATATGTAGAGCCTGTAGTCGCCGGGGTTGTCAACGAGATCTTCCGCCAGGAGAAAATCAACGCCGGCGCCGATCCGCGCCGTCTCGCTGTAGAACATGACATACGGATACGACGAGTTCCTGGCTCCGCCAAGGCAGTCTAGGCGGTTGACCTTGCCTTTGTTGTCGTAACTCTGCGATGCAAATCCCGTATAGTATTCCGTAGCCTCTAGGCCATTGTACATCGGCGTGGATTTGATTGCCTCCTCACTCACCACGACCGCTATCTGTGCATTGCGCCCGACGCCGTTCTCCACCGCGTGCGCGCCCACCTTGGCGAGAACAGCCGCGTCATCCGCGAACTGCGGAAAGTCGAACTCCATGCCGCTCGTTATCGCATACGTGTAGAATGGCTGGCAACGGCACAGCGACACGCCCATGTTCCGCCGCATCATGTTCACGGTCATCCTCTCAGTCAACGTCTGGCTGTATCCCACGGGCTTTATGTTGTGCGTGCGCGTGTCGTCCTCTATCACGGAGACGATGCCGTGCTGCTGTATGGACCTGAACGGCTTCATGTCGCCGATCTGCGTCCCTGGCTGCCGCGACCGGATGGAATAGTCCTGTGGACTCATGATGAAATCCACGGCATGCGCGTCAAGGAAATGCTTCATTGCGAAATGCGAGCGCATATGGTTGCGCCCGGCGCCATTGAGTGTCATCACATATCCGTAATACGTGCCAACCAGTTTCTTTCCGCCCACGCAGTCCTTGGCGGCGCGGCACATCCTGATGGCGCCGTCCGCGACAGCCGTCGAATAGAAGTCGTGGTAGGCGATCACGCGAGCGTGTTTGCGCTGGTCCCATAGAAAGCCGCCGCCCTCGTCGAGCGCGCGCCGCTCCGCCAGCGTCGGCACCGTGTAGTCCGTAACCCAGGGATAATGCTTCTTCGCGAACGCCTCGAACCCCTTCTGCGCAACAGGCGAAAAGTCGAGGATCGTCTCCTTGCGCGTCGGATCCCAGCCCAGCCATTCCACCGTGTGGCCGGAGTTCACGCGGTAGCCGATGATGCGGTTTGCGTAAGGCGACGCCTCCAGATACGCAATCACCTTGCGCATTATGCGCTCCATGTCGTCATACGCCTTCTTGGACGCGAAGGAGTAGTTGATTTCAGCGTCGCCGCAGTCCAGGTTCACATGCCCCTGTTCGTCGCGTGCCATCTCGTCCGGGTTGGCGTCGCGCCAGTCGGGTGGCGGGTAGATGGATATGTCCCACATGAAGTACGCGCCCGGGTAGTCGCGCCGGTGCTGTTCCGCCAGCCGGTCGAGATCGGCAGGGTTGAACTCCGCGCCCTTCGGCCACCACTTCAGGTGCTTCGTCCACACCGTCGCCACGTTGTGCGGGGCCGACGAGTGCCGCGCCACGTCGCCGCGGAAGCCGCAGGCCACCGTGCCCCACAGCGGATAGAACGGCTTCCCGTTCACCGCGAAGCACGGGCTGCCGCCCACGTCCACGATCTTCGACTCGATTTTCTCCGTCCACTCAGGATCGACGCCCAGCCTTTCCACGTCAAGCCGCGCGCACGATGCGTGTCCGCCGCCGGCCGGACGCAGACATGGCGTGTCAAGATACGCAAGCACCTGTCCGCCCGCGATGTAGCGCGGCAGCTCGTAGTCGAACTCCAGCGCCCATACGTCGTCCGCCAACCTCTTCAGGCACTGCGGCATGGGCAGGCTCAGCTCCTCGTGCCAGCGCATCTCGCCGGCAGCCGTGGTCAGCGACACCGTCGCCGGCATGAACTCCATCCTGGGGACAGACCCCCGATAGCTGTAGCGCAACCTCACCTTTCCGCCTGCCGTCTGCGTGCGCGGCGTCGCCGTCCCGCCCAGATACGCCACCTCCGTGGCCTTGGGCGACTCGCGCTTCACTTTACTGCTCTTGAACAACTCGGGGGTGATCTCAGGCCAGGCGTCCTCGCCATGGAACTTGCCGGCCGCGACATCGCCCCATGCCATCGCGGCAAGCGCAACCGTGCACACCGCAACAAATCTGCTTTTCATCTTCAGTCCTTCAACCTCAAGGCTACACTTCATTCCCTTGTTTTTCCTTTTCTGGGCTTCAATTTATGGGCTTCAATCGCATCTCGCGTCCTGTCGCGGACCTCAGGTACGCCTCGCCGGAAGGCAGGATGTTGAGCCCGAAGCTGAACGCACGGTCCAGCGCCGGCGGCGTCTGCTTCTCGAAGAGCGGGCGCATGCGCGGATCGGCGGCGACGGCCGCCTCGAAGCGCCTTAGGTCGTTTTCGGTCGAGAACAGGCCGCAGTCCGCCGCGCACCACGCGCACTCGTCGGTCTCCGGCACGTGAAGCCACTCGTAGCTGCGGTCTTTCTCGGAAATCCCCAGTCGCTGTCCGGAATTTGGCGTGAACGTCGTGTCGGCAAGGCCGTATGGCTTCGATAT
>JBGUVV010000049.1:0-9391 GCA_045220525.1 Kiritimatiellia bacterium | reverse complement strand
TTTTGCGGTCGAACCGCGGGGCTTAACTGCACTTAATCCTGTTGGCGCCGTTGAGCGCGTCGCGGTCGTCCGGCAGCGCCGCGCGGCGCTGCCTCTCGGCCTCCGCGTCGCACATCGACCAGTACGCCCTCGCGGCCTTCCTGAGCGGGCCGTACAATTCGCGCACGACAAGCTCGACACGACGCGCCTCGATCGTACCCTTGCCGGCCTTCGCACACGCTGTCGAGAGGAGCTTCTCGATCTTCCCGATGACCTCCGGCGAGTAGAGCTTCGTCCAGATCTCGTACTCGCACGGCGGCATGGACATCGGCCCAATCGGCGTATCGGTTATCCGCCCCGCTATGCCCTTCACCCACTTCTCCTCGAGAATGTCGAAGAACTCCGCCATCTCGGCGGCACCCGCGCCGAACATAAGCCGGTTGTGCTCGTCGATAACGGCGTCCACATCGACCGCTGGATTCCACGCGATGCGGGAGAACACGTAGTAGTTGAGGTAGTGGAACAGCCAATGGTCGGTCTCTGACTCGCAGAACGCCCCGGTGATGTCGGGCGCGGCGTCCTTGAAGAAGCGTCCCCACGCGCGCGGCCCGAACGAGGGGACCCCGGGCAGGACGGACTGGAAGAACTTGTGCGGATACGTCCAGAGCCATACGCGCCGGCCTGTCTTCCTGTCCCAGGCGCGTACGCGCTCGAGAGCCTCGGCGTGCTGCCTTGGGTTGTAGGCGTTCCACGGACCCGACACGGCGACCATCACCAGGATGTTCGTCGGCAGGTCGAGTTTCGGCACGTCGCGATATGCGCCATACGACATCTGCGTGAACGTGAGGTCGGGCCTCCCCTCCGCGAGGAAGCGCCGCGCAAGTTCCGCCGTGCGCCCCCAGACCAGCTCGCTGGCGTAGCTGTCGGCCAGGGATCCGTCGGGATTACGGCGGTACTTAGCCTGGCAAGCCGGGCATTCGCACGGAACGTAGCCGTCCTGCGGCATCACGTCCACGTAGCCGGTGCGCCCGCTCGCCACGATGTCGTCGTGGAAGACGCTCCAGATGCCCGAACTCTGGCAGAGCTGCTTCTGATGGTAGCCGACGCGCTCGCGCTTGAGCGCGGTGCAGCGAGTCCCGTCCTTGCGCAGCTGGCAGTATTCCGGATGCGTCGCCGCAAAGCGCTCCACGATTTTGAACTTGTTCTGCCCGTGGCAGCATGGTATGCGCGCCGTCTCGAAGCGATGCCTGAGCCAGCACAGGGCCTTGCCCGCATTCGGGTGCCATCCGGACGGAAGCGGCTCGTACCAGACGCCGTCGCGACTTATGATAGTGGAACGGACAATGAACCAGGGCGCCGTAGTCTTGTCCTGCACCGGCGTCACGACCGCATCGCGGCGATTCGCCACCGTGCCGAGTTCGCCGGGGAAATAGAACCTCACGCCGGCAAAGTCCTCCAGAAACGCGTAAACGCCAAAAAGCGTGGCGCATTCGTCGCGCACGGTCGCGCCGGACTTCCACGCGTGACGGAATACGTCGTCGTTCCCGTCGCGCCCCGCGATGCGGATGACGGCGTCGCCATTCGCCGCGCATTCCACCTTCGTCCTGAATGCGTCGCGTTCAAGTGCCGAGACGTCAAACCCAGCCGAGCGTCCAAGCAGAATGGCGGAGCGTCCAGCCCCGGCCTTTTCGACGACTGGCACGGGCGCGCCAAGGACGCGCGAAAGGAAGTTCGTCAGCTCGTCAGCCGCGAACCGCTCGATCGGCAGCGGCTTCTTTGGCAGAACGACATCGACCGCACCCGGCCTTATTTCAACCGCCCCCATGCAGCCGAGCGCACACAGCCCGGCCGCCGCCATCATTGTCACACGCATAGTATCGGCCTAGTTTCTTCCTCAACTCGCCAAAGGGGAGCCTAGCCTCACCTGCAAATCAGGATCAACCCCTGCACTTGCTTGGCGGAATAGACCGTGCGGCCAGTCTCCGCGTCGCGGCGCTTGATCACCTTGAACTCAGGGGCGAAGGCGATCGACTCGTCGTCTTCGCGCACGGTGAGGACATCGACAAATTCATCTGCGGCAAGCGCGTCAGAAACGGTGAGCGTCGCGCCGCCCGCGCAGGTGACCCTGCCGAGCGACATTCCAGACGCCGCGATCACCACCTTTCCGCCGCCAGTGACGGCAAGCGTGCCCTCCGACGCAAGCGGCTTGGCGAGCGTCGCCTTGTGCCCGCCCGTCGCAAGCGTCAGCGTGGAGTGGTCTTCAAGGTCAAGCGTCGCGTCTCCGCCGAATATCCAGTTCGCCGCCGGAGCGATCGTCACGTTGTCCTTGACGGACAGCGTCACGTTGTTCACCAAGTTCGAGGGGACGAGCGTCAGGTTGCCTTCGACCCGCACGCCGCCGTCGGGCGCGTCGGCGACTCCGCCCGCGAGCGTAAGCGTGCCGTCGCCGCGGAACACCTGCCGTCCAGTCGGCACGAGCGGGCAGTTGACCGTAAGCGCGCCGTCGACGTAGTGGGTGTTGTTGCTCGTAAGCAGGAATTGCGTGCCGCCGATCGTCGCCGTGGCGTTCTTGGCGACGGCGAGCGCACCAACGCTCCTCTCGTTGAAGTCGCATTCCTCCTGGTGCGTCACGGTCAGCGTCGCGCCGGGCATCACCGTCAGGCGCGACCTGCGCACTGCAGAAGCCGTGTACTTCGGCATGACGTAGAGGTAACGCGACGTCCAGTTCCCGCCGATGCGGATGTCGCCGCCGAAAATCAGCGGTATCTCCTGCGTAGAGCCGCCCGTCAACGAAGTGGAGCCCTGTCCGTGGGCATGGAATCGGAAGGCGGCGTCCGCCTCCAGGCTATTGGAGATCACGACAGGGAACTTGCCGTGATTCTGGCTCGTTGGGACCCCAGATGGGACCGAAGTGGGATACTGGAAGTGGATCTTGTTGCCGCTAAACATGAACGGCCCGGAATCAGCATAGAAATCAAAGTAACGTACAGTAAGGTCGCTTTGTACAGAAACGACCGTATTGGAGAGCCCCTTGAATTGAGCTCCTGTCGCAGCGCCGGCAACGGCATTGTTCACCCAGTTGTCCACATTTGCGTAGACGTTGTCAGCGCCCTCGCCCGACCAGACCTTTGTCGAACCGCTCTGCTCCCCCTTGTATGCCGTGATCTTTCCGTCCGTCAGATAGACGGCGTTGCCCGTCTTCGCGAGATACCAGCCCGTCGGCCACGCCCCCTGCTCGTACTCGATCTTCGAGAGGTCGGGGTCTGTCCCCGCCGGCGCGAAGTAGATTGGATAGAACTGCCCCTCCGTAAGCTCATCCGGCAGAAGCGTCACGACGATCTTCGCGCCCTCGCCGAATTCCGCCGTCGACGAGGCATCGACAAAATGGGCGCCGCCTGCAAGGTTGATCTTCAGCTTCGCATTGTTTCCGAGCTTCAGGTTCATCGTCTTGATTCCGGCGACGACCTGGTTTGTGCTGAACGCGAGCGTCGTGTCGTCCGCAACCTCCACCGTGCGGAACTCTTCCGCCCAAGTGGCATACATCGAAAGCGAGACCGTCCCGCCGCCGACGGCCTTGAGGTCTGATACGCCGTCCATGTAGAGATGGGTCATGTTGATGTCGCGAGACGTCTCCGGCTCGAAGCAGTCCCGCGTATCATAGACGACGGGACCGAACAGATTGATCTTCAATTTCGAATCAACTGTCTCCATTGGGACATCGCCGCCCCAGGCCCCGAAGACAATGCCGTCCAGGAGATTGACGTTCTGATACTTGGTGTGGGTTGTCCTGACCTGGCGAACGCCTCCGATGCCAAGGTTGAGGCGGTTGAGCTCCAGGTCGTAAAAAGAATCAGTGTTCGCCCGCGAGAACTTGACGGCGTTGGCAAAGACCGTTGCGCCGCCGCGCAGCGCGATGTTCTCGCCGTAGAAGTTGACGTTGCCGGTGGTCGTAGCCGTATTGTTGGTTGCGTAGATCGTGCCGCCGGCATTGTAATCTCCGGAGACGGAGAAATACACCGTTCCCCCGTCTGCCGTAGAGGACGTGGGTATGATCAGATTGCCGCCGACTGCCGGGAAAAATTGGTAGAACGACTCGCCCTGCCCAGTCGAATCTTCGGCCGAAAGACGGTTGTGGAGAAAATCAGTGCCCACCCCCCACAGAAGCGTACCGCCGAGGAAATCGAAGCGCGCGCCGTCATCGACGGTAAACGTATAGGCGTATTGGTAACACTGCCACAGCGTTCCGCCCAGCAAACGGATGCGCGTAAGCGATTCGCGGGGCGGATCGGGGCTACGGAGGTTCCAGCCCCTGGCCTGTGCTAGCCCGCCGGAGACTGTGAGCGTGGCATTGTTCGTGAGCGTCAGCGCTCCGCCTGTGTTGCCGAACGTTCCGCCTTCGACAATCAGCTTTGCCTCCCCTCCGAATACAGCGGGCGCCTTTGTCGTCAAACTGCCGGAGGTCAGTCGCAGCGTTCCGTTGATGAAGCCATTGCCTCCGTATGTGTTGACGTTGAAGTCGACCGACGGCCCGTCTATCTTGAGTTCACGCCCGGCGCCGATCTGGACATAGGCGCCGGAGCCATGCCCCAGGCTCGCAGAGCCTTTAAGCGTGACCGTACCGAAACCTTCAGGCAGTTCAAACGAATAGTAGTTGGCGCTTCCGGAAACAATGATCGTGTAGTCCTGCCCGGCGGGGAACACATTGTAGGTGCTTGCGGCGACTTGCGGATCCCAGTTGTTCTTGTCGCCCCACAGGTTGTTGCCGGCGGCGCCCGTCCACGTTCTGGTGTCTACGGCGAACGCGCCGCCCGCAAGAAATATAAAAAAGATGGCCAGAAACGACTTTCCGCCCTGTCCGACAATGTTGCTGATGCTTAATTTCATGCTTGCATTTGCCTCGCTTTTAACGTGTGTATTATACCATTATTCCCTAGATACAGCAACTTGGACATTCAGCAGTCAAAGATTCCAAATTTGGGGAGGGACGCGCCCCGTCGCGTTTCAGGCCACGAGGTGGAAACGCCGCATCCGCATGGCGTTGGCCGTAGCATCCCGACGCGACGGCGCAACGCCGCACAGTTGACATAGCTGCGATTTTTTAGGATAATATCCCCCAACCGACGCCGGAGTGGTGAAATGGCAGACACACGAGACTTAAAATCTTGGGCCTGGTTTCAGGCGTACGGGTTCGAGTCCCGTCTCCGGCATTGAAGGCTATGCAACGCGCCTCTGGCGCCGCGCCTTAGAACCAGGCGTTGGCGAACACCATGACCGGCAGCGGAGACGTCGTGATCATGTTGATCCCGCCGATCTGGATGCCCTTCATCTTGTCGCAGACGTTTATAAGGCCAATCTGGAGCCCGGTGACGGAATCCGCCATGTTGATTGCGCCGAACTGCGCGCCCGAAAGAGACGCCGAATAGTTGAGGGCGCCGAAGGAAAAGCCGTAGAGCTCCGTCTGATTCGCGTTGACTGTCGAGCACTGCAGGCCGTAGGTCGTAAGCCCGTTCCAGTTGCAGAGCCCCGCAACCTGGAGGCCGCCGAACGACGCCGCGTTGTAGTTGATGGCTCCTGCGCCCTGTATGCACATGGCATCGCCCCACACAACGTTGAAAAGCCCGCCCTGGATTCCGCCTTCGTTACCTGTGGCGACTTCGGCAAGGCCCAAGTCGATGCCATAGACGTTCTCGTTCAAGCCGAACAGCCCGCCAAAGCGGATTCCATAGACATCGCTCGACGTGTACGGGAACTGCACCGGCGCTACAATTCCGATGCCGATCGGGGACCACGCCATGGCGCCAAACGCCGCAAGAGCCGCAAACGCGGCAATCATTAGCTTTTTCATGTATTCTCTCCTTGGATGTTAGGTGAAATCTGACCGTCGCCGGCGGCTTCTTCGCCAGCCGGAGCCTGCTGCGCCCCATCGGCGGGAGCGGGAGCCTCCTGATCGTCGGCGCCTTCGCAAACCGACACGGAAACGAGCGACGCCCCTTCCGAAAGGCGAACGAGCTTGACGCCCTGCGCCATGCGCCCCTGGACGGCAAACTGCGAGACGGGGCTGCGCACCATCTGCTGGTCGGAAGTTATGGAAATGACGCTCTCGCCGTCGGAAACCGCGTGGGCGGCGACGACTTCTCCGTTGCGGTCGGCGCCCTTTATGCCGATCATCCCCTGGCCGCCGCGGCCATGGCGGGTGAAGTCCGCGAAAGAGCAGCGCTTTCCGTAGCCGTTGGCAGTTGCGATGAAGAGCGTCTTCGCGTCGTCGACGACGTCGAAGCTCACGACGCGGTCTCCGGAAAGCACGCGAACGCCCCTTACGCCAGTCGCCGTGCGACCCATGCGACGCACCTCCGTCGCGGCAAAACGCATTGCGCGGCCGTTCTTCGTCATCATGAGGACGTCGTCGTCCGGCTTCACGAGGCGCACCCCCACGAGCTCGTCGCCGTCGGAGATGTTTATAGCGCGGATGCCGGACTTGTTGACGTTGCGGAAGTCGCCGAGCAAGGTCTTCTTGACTGTTCCGCCGCGAGTCGCGAAGAACACGTCCACATCGCCGTCGAACGACCTTATCGGCAGAAGCTGCAGGACCTGCTCGCCCTCCTGAAGGTTGAGGAGGTTGATGAGCGGCCGCCCAAAGCTCGAGCGCGGTGCCTCGGGTATCTCGTAGGCCCCCTTCACGAAGAGGCGGCCCGTGTTGGTGAAGAACATCAGCTCGTCGTGTGTCTCCGCGACGAATACGAGGCGCATGAAGTCCTCTTCCTTGACCTGCGCCCCCTTCACGCCGAAGCCTCCGCGGCGCTGCTCCCTGTATTCGGTGAGCGGAACGCGCTTCACGTAGCCCCTGTTGGAAAGCGTTATCACGCAAGGCTCGTCGGGGATGAGGTCCTTGACCGAGACTTCGTTCACGTCCTCGACGATTTCCGTGCGCCGCTTCGAGGATTCCTTCGAGCAGTACTTGAGCTTCAAATCGGCAAGGTCTTCGCGGATGATGGCATAGACCTTCTCCGGATCGGCCAGGATCGCCTCGAAGCCGGCTATCGCCTCAAGGAGCTTGGCGAGCTCCTCGGCGAGCTTGTCGCGCTCAAGGCCGACGAGCTGGTAGAGCCGCATCTCGAGGATGGCGTTGACCTGCAGGTCCGTGAAGCCGAACTTCGACTGGAGGGACGACTTCGCCTCCTCGCGCGTCTTAGAGGCGCGGATCATCCTCACGACCTCGTCTAGGTTGTCTATCGCAAGAAGAAGTCCGTCAACGATGTGCTTCCTCGCCCGCGCCTTGGCGAGGTCAAAGCGGGTGCGCCGCTCGATGACCACGAAGCGGTGGTCGACGTAGCACTTGAAATAGTCCTTGAGATTGAGGATCTTCGGCCTGCCGCCGACGATCGCGAGCATGATCGCGCCAAACGTCGTCTGGAGCTGCGTGTGCTTGTAGAGGTGGTTGAGGACGATTTCGCCAATCGCGTCCCTCTTGAGGTCGATTACGATGCAGATGTCGTCTTCAGTGGTCTTGCGCCCCTTCTGCGCGCCCCCGCCGCCGGAGTGGCCGCCCGAGATGTCGCGGATGTCGCTCACGCCCTCGATGACCTTGTCCTTCACGAGGGCGGCCATGTGGGTAAGCATCTCGCGCTTGTTCACCCCATAGGGGATCTCGCTCACGACGATCTGCTCGCGGCCCGTCTTGGGGTCGGTCGTGATGCTGGCCTTTCCGCGAACGGTAAGCTGCCCGCGGCCAAGCTTGTACATCGCGGCGATTCCGTTGCGCCCGCATATCTGCGCGCCCGTCGGGAAGTCCGGCCCCTTCACGAACGCCATCAAGTCGTCAACCGTGCAGTCTTCGCGGTGCTGGAGATAGTAGTCGATGCCGTCGCAAAGCTCGCCGAGGTTGTGAGGGGGGATGTTGGTCGCCATGCCGACGGCGATGCCGGAGGAGCCGTTTGCGAAGAGGTTGGGGAGCTTCGCCGGGAGGACCGTCGGCTCCTCGAGAGTCTCGTCGAAGTTCGGCATCATGTCGACCGTGTCCTTCTCGAGATCGCCGAGAAGCTCGTCGGCCACCTTCTGCATCCTCACCTCGGTGTACCTCATGGCGGCCGGGGGGTCGCCGTCTATCGAGCCGAAGTTGCCGTGGCCGTCAACGAGCGGAAGCCTGAGGGAGAAATCCTGCGCGAGTCGGACAATTGCGTCGTAAACCGAAGAGTCGCCGTGGGGATGGTACTTGCCGATGACCTCGCCTACGACGCGGGCGGACTTCACGTGCTTGGTGTTGTAGGTGTTGCCAAGCTCGTGCATCGCGAAAAGGCACCGGCGGTGGACTGGCTTGAGACCGTCGCGCACGTCCGGCAGCGCACGGCCGATGATGACGCTCATCGAATAGTCGATGTAGTCACGCGACATCTCCTCTTCGATGTTGACGTCCTCAAGAATTCCGCCTGCCGCCTCGTTAGACGGCTTCTCGTCGGTCACTTCGTTCATATGCGTGTATTATACCATTTTCCAAGTCCAAATGCACAGAAAATATATGGAAAGTTTGGTATAATACCACCATGCCAAAGATAATTGCACTTGATCTCGACGGAACCCTTCTTGACTCACGTAAGTGCCTGAGCGCCCGCAACCGGGCCGCGCTCGAAAAGGCCGCGTCAAAGGGAGCTTTTATCGTCCCCACTACGGGGCGCTTCTTCGGGATGATGCCGCAGGTCGTCCGCGACCTGCCTTTCGTAAGATACGCCATCACCATAAACGGAGCGCAGGCCTACGACCGCGAAACCGACGAGGCTATCGCAAAGGAGGAAATCCCACTTGAGACGGCCCTTGCCATAATGGAAATCCTCGACGGATTCGACGTCATCTACGACTGCTACCGCTCCAACTGGGGCTGGATGACTGAAAGCCTCCAGGCAAAGGCGGCCGACTACGCGACGGACGAGCACTACCTCAAGATGGTGCGCGAGTTCAGAAACCCCGTGCCGGAGCTAAAGGCGCACCTGCGCGAGACCGCGGCGGAAGGAGACGTCCAGAAGGTCATGCTCTTTTCGAGAAACGACGGCTCGGCCGCCGCGCAGGAGACTTTGCAGGCGATACGCCGCGAAATGGAAGCTCGCTTCCCCGACATCATCGTCACGCAGTCAACTTGCAACAACATCGAGCTCAACATCAAGACAGCCCACAAGGGACGCGCCCTGGAGCGCCTCGCAAGCCACCTCGGCTACACCATCGACGACTGCGCAGCCTTCGGCGACGGCCTCAACGACCTCACGATGGTCGAGGCGGCCGGCTTCGGCGTCGCGATGGCGAACGCCCACGAGCGCGTGAAGGCGGCGGCGAAGATACAGGCCCCGTCAAACGACGAGGACGGCGTCGCCGCCGTCCTCGAGTCTTGGTTCTGAACTAAACCGCCGCGCCTTAGCCGGCGATGTAG
>JBGUVV010000048.1:0-18945 GCA_045220525.1 Kiritimatiellia bacterium | reverse complement strand
CTCCTTGATCCAGGTCGAGACACTTCCGCACACGACAAACACCAAATGCGAATGTTCCTTGAACATGTTGTCCCACGCGACCTTCAGGACCGCTGCGAACCTGTCGTCGAAATGGGCCAGCCATGATACTTCGTCCAGCAAAACAACTGTCCGGCGCTCGTCAAGAATGCCGTCAAGCGACTTGAACGCATTCAGCCAATTCTTAGCTGTCGGGATCTCCCGTTCGGCATAAAGAGAAAGTTGTTCGGCAAACGAAGAAAGTTCATCTTCATTGGACATTCCATCATCGGGGCGAAGTCCTTCAATCTTTATGAATTTGGCGCCGGACAGCTCCGCGAATCGCTTTATGAGCGTACTTTTGCCAATTCTTCTGCGCCCCCTGCAAGTGACAAGCGAAGCGACGCTTTTCCCCCATAGGCTTTCAAGGTCGACAAGAATGTCTTCTCTGCCGTAAAAACGCATCTTGATGCTCCTTATTTTGCTGAAAACAGGAGTATTGTACCATATTCGATGCCTCTTCCGCAATAAACGGTCTACTATTTCATGTTTTTGGAATTAGTAGACCGAAAACCTGCAATTGCAAGCCACCCGCAGTTCCAGGCTGCGATTTCGGGAATCTCCGCGATGGCGTCGACGCCATCGCGCACGATGTCCGGCGCAAGATGCTTAATTTTCGTTTCGCCGGCCTGCGCCGACAATGACAATCCCGCAAGCAGGATCACAAGCGCCGTTTTCTTGGCTTTCATATCGTCCTTAATCTCCATTGTTTCGCATATTCCATCGTAAACGCGGACTATTGCCCGATGAATTCCCGAAGATCCGGGGATGCGGTCCGATCCACGACGACATTCTCCAGCGCTATGTCGCGCACGGGCTTCCGAGCATCTTCCCGTATCGACACCCGCCGCCTGGCGCAGACGGCGTGGATGTCAGAAAGGCGAATCCCGGAGATGTCGGTGAGTCGCACCTCGTGGGTCGGGAACTCCCGCCACTGGTACATCGCGTCCATCGAGATCGAAAGCACCGACTCAAGCAGAAGTCCGCGCGCATCGATGCGCTCCATGCGGACGTCCCTTACGAATCCGCCGCGCCGTTCGTTCGTCTTTATCTGCAAGAGGCTTCCGCCGAAGCCGTCGAAGACGCAGTCGTGAACCCATACGTTCCTGACGCCGCCCGACATCTCGCTTCCGACGCCGACCACGGAGTTGCCGCGGTGGACGGTGCAGTTCCTTATCTCGATGTTCTCGCTTGGGCGCGCAAGCCGCCACCCGTCGCGGTTTCTTCCGGCCTTGATCACGATTGCGTCGTCGCCCTCGCGGAAGGTGCAGCCCTCGACGAGCACGTCGCGCGTCATTTCGATATCGATGCCGTCGGTGTTGTTTCCGAGGGCGACTACGTCCAGGTCCTTGACGTGGACATTGCGGCAGAGCAGGAGATGCACTACCCAGAAGGGCGACTGGCGGACCTTGAAGCCGTCAAGCCGGACGTTCGCGCAGCGGTTGAACATCACGAGCTGCGGACGCGCATTTGCGCCGTGGACTTTAGTGAGGTCGCGGTTTTCGACGGGCTCGGCGAAGCTGCACCAGTCGTAGAGCTTGCGCGTCGCAGCCATGTGCTCGGGCGTCCTCGGTATCCACTCCTTCCAGCGTTCCATGCGCGGAGCGAGGGTGCCGCGCCCGGTGATTGCGACGTTGGTCGCTCCGAAGGCGTAGATTAGCGGCGAGTGGTTGATGCATTCGACTCCCTCCCACGACGACATCGCCGCGGGATAGCGAGATGGATTGTCGGTGAATACGAGCCTTGCGCCGTCCGATAGATGGAGCTCGACTCCGCTTTTCAGGACGAGCGGCCCGTCGCACCAGATGGTCCCCTCGACATCTACGCGCCCGCCGCCCGCGGCGGATGCGCCGTCGATGCGCGACTGCAGCGCCACATAGTCGCCGCGCTTCCCGGCGAAGAAGGCGTCGCATCCAGGGTAGTCGCCCATTTCCTTCGTCGGCCACTCGTGGATGGATACGGGGCAGTCGTAGATTATCCCGTCCCCGGGGTCTGGGAACATCCCGCGCGCACATAGCTCATTCGCGACTTCACGCCCGCCGTCGAAATAGACGCCGTCCGCGCCGCGCTCGACGAAACTCTTTGCGATGCCTCGGTAGATTGCGGGAACATACGCCTTGTCTGGCGAGTTCACTTCGCGTCCGAGGTCTGGCAAGAGCAAGGCCTTTGATCCTGCAAGCGCCTCTTTCCAGTCTTCCACGGGAAGGTCGCTTGCCGCCTTTGAGAACGGTGCGGGAATCACGACATCGACAAGGCCGTCCTTGGCCCACTTCACGGCATCCAAGCCGAAGTCCACGCAAGATTCCGGATCGTATGGAACGCGCACCGCGACTTTCTTTCCGGCGGCGCGGATTGTCGTGCCCGCCTTGCGCACGAATGCGTCAACGGCGGGGGCTGGCTTCCCGCCTGTCTTTCGGACAAGCCCAAGGTGCATGAAGTCTATCTCCACGCAGTCCGAGGGGGGCTTCGCCAGGCTATTAGTCCAGGCGCTATCGAACTTTGCAAAGTGTCCGCGCTTCCCGTCTGGCGAAAACCACTGCGGAGAGTGCGCCTGCGCCGCAAGCGCCGTCGCAGACGCGGCAATGGCGACAGCCAAATGTCTTCCGATGAAGTTCATGTCGAAGTATTCTACCAAACCTCCCCCATGTCCGCCACTCCCCATATTCCGTAGGGATTAGGCTTTGCCGAGATGCGCGGGATTGTGGTAAAATACCAACATGGCTTCTGCGGCGATATTGACGGCGGCGGCGATTGCGGTCGCGTGCATGGCTCCTGCTACGGCGGGGACCTCTTCCGCCGTTCGCACGGCGCACGAGCTTTCCGCCGCCGTGTATGACCGCGCCGAGACAGGGCGGCCGTTCGCCATCGAGGCCGTCTTGACGCATAAGGCCGCGCTTTCCAAGCTTGACACCCGTTTCTTCGTGTCGGACGATTCCGGCGCGGCGCTTATTGAAACGAAAGGGCGACTTGAGCATAGCGACGCTCCCGTTTCCCCAGGCGACCGCCTCATACTCTCCGGAATCATCGACATCGGCCCCAACACACATCTTGCGTACGCGCGGTGCACGAATATCTCCGTCATTGCGCATGGCCCTCCGCCGACGCCGGTGCGCACCACGTGCGCAGAGCTCCAGAGCGGTGCCGAGGATTTCCAGCTCGTCGCGTTCGAGGCGATGGCGCGCGACCTCGTCTATGACGACATCGACGTGAACTTCGCGTATATCGTGCTTGGCGACGCCGGCGCGTCAATTCCCCTCACCCTGCTCCGCGAAGACGCGCAGAAGCTTTTTGGCAAGGCAAGCCCCGTCGGTGCAAGGGTGGAAGTCGTGGGCGTGTGCGTCGCAGCGCCCCTTACCGACAGGCGGCAGTTCGGCCGCCTCGTAAGCCCGCGCTCCGCCGCCGACGTTCGTATCATCGACCCTCCTCCCTCGGATCCATACGACGTTCCCGAGCTTGGCGCGTTGCGCCGCCTCCAGCCCGCGCAGATCGCCGCCCTCGGCCACCGCCGCATCACCGGCGCCGTCCTCGCCGTGGAGCGACGCACGACTCTGATTGTCCGCGCCGACGATGGGCGCATCCACGACGTGCAGCTCTCTGGAGGAGATCCGCCGGTGGCGGGAACGCGCATAACCGCCGTGGGCTTCCCTAACTCGAACATGTATAGGGTGAACCTCCTGCGCGCCGCATGGAGGGCTGAGAAGGGGAGCTGCCTTGCTCCGGAGCCCGCCGTTTCCGCAGGGCCGAGCGAGATACTCTACGACGAAAGCGGCAACAGGCAGGTTGACTCCAAGTTCCATGGCCGGGCCATCCGGCTTTCTGGCACTGTGCGCGGGCTGCGCTTTGCGGGGGAGGAGACGGCCGTCAAGGTGGAGTGCGACGGCCATTTGGTAGATGTGGACGCCTCCGCCTGCCCGCAGGCCCTCGACGGGCTTGAGGCAGGCTGCGAGGTCGAGGTGTCCGGCATTTGCGCCATTGTGACGGGGCAGTGGAGCGCGGAAGAGCTGTTTCCTCGCATTGGAGGCTTCACGCTCGTCATGCGCACTGCGGACGACATCCGCGTGACGGCATGGCCGCCTTGGTGGACTACTGGCAGGCTTTTTACCGCGATAGCCATCCTCTTCGCCGCGATTCTGGCAATTCTCGTGTGGAACGTCATGCTGCGGCGCGTCTCCGAGCGCAGGGGGCGGGAACTCGCCGCAGAGCAGGTGGCACATGTCGAGTCTGACCTAAAGGTATATGAGCGCACTCGCCTCGCGGTCGAGCTGCACGACGCCCTCTCGCAGAACCTCGCTGGCATCTCCTTCGAGATAGACGCGGCGGAAAGGCTTTCGCTCACCGACGGGGCGGGCACTCAGCGGCATCTTGCCGCCGCCTCGCGCACGCTGGATTCCTGCCGCGGCGAGCTAAAGAACTGCCTTTGGGACCTCAGGAGCAACGCCTTGGAGGAGCCGGACATGAACGCCGCCATCCTGCGGACTTTGGCGCCTCATGCGGCGGAGGACGTCCTTTCCGTGCGGTTCAACGTGCCGCGCGAACGCTTTACCGACGCCTCCGCCCACGCCGTCCTTTGCATTATCCGCGAGCTTGTCGTCAACGCCATCCGGCATGGCGGCGCTACGCGCATATTGATTGCCGGCAACGAAGAAGGGGAAGTGCTGATGTTTTCCGTAAAGGACAACGGCTCGGGCTTCGACCCTGAATCCGCCCCGGGCGCTCGCGACGGCCACTACGGGCTTCTCGGCATACAGGAGCGCGTCGAGGCGTTTGGCGGCGATTTCACCGTTGATAGCGCCCCTGGTCGCGGATGCAAGGCGACGGTCTCTCTAAAAACCGGAAAAGTGCCATGAAAGAAAGAATAACAATTCTCATCGCCGACGACCACACAATTGTCCGAACCGGACTTGCGGCTCTCCTTGAAACCGTTCCGGGGATGGCGGTGGTCGGCGAGGCCCGAAACGGCAACGAAGCCGTGCAGCAGTCCCTGAAGCTTAGGCCGGACGTAGTCATAATGGACTTGATGATGCCAAAGAAGGACGGCGCAGCCGCGACAGGCGAGCTTCGGGAGCTTCTGCCGGAGACGCGCGTCCTCTTGCTGACGTCGTTTGCGACATCTGACGGCATTTACCGCGCAATTGCCGCCGGAGCGGCCGGAGTCGTGATGAAGGACTCCCCCAACAAGGCCCTCATCGAGGCTATCCGTGCAGTTGCCTCAGGAAAAAGCGCAATTTCGCCAGAAGTCAAGCGGCTTATCGCAAGCGATCCGCCTGCGCAGACTCTCACCCCGCGCCAGGCGGAAGTCCTTGAGTCGCTGACGATGGGGCTTACAAACCGCGACATCGCCCGCCAGCTCTCAATCAGCGAAGACCGCGTCGAGCAGCACGTCCGTACGCTACTGGAGAAGCTCGGAGCCGCAAACCGCACCGAGGCCGTGGCGCTCGCATTTCGCAAGCATCTTTTGAAAATATAACATAACAACGAGGAAAAGTCATGAATATTGCAATGTTTGCTGGATCGTCCGTAATGGCGGCGCTTACAATGGCTACTGCAACGCCTTGCAGGATGAGGAACATCGCGCATCGCGGCATGTGGGACCGTGAAGTTCCGCAGAACACTGTAGAGGCCATCAAGCGGGCGTATGAATCTGGCGCGACATGGGTCGAGACTGACTTCCACCACACGAAGGCGGGCCAGATGGTGTGCATCCATGCCGAGAGGGAGCTTAAGTCCTACACGGGGTGCAAAAAGAAAATAGCCGACCTCACCCCTGAAGATGTCGCTTCGCTCAACCTCGGCAAGCGCGACGGCCTTTCGGCGGTGTATCGAATTCCGCTCCTTGACCAGATTTTGGCCGTCGTGCCGTCAAATGGAGTGCTTCAGGCGGAAATCAAGGGGTATTCTCCGCAATATGCCGACATCTTCGACGCGGCAGTTAAGGCTGCGGGCCTTACCGAGAAGAACATCGTCGTATCTTCCTTTAAATATAAGGCGCTAAAGGACTTCAAGGCGAAGTATCCCAAATACCGTGCGGTCTGGCTGGTATCTATTCCATCTAAAGAGCCTTTTGTTGCTGAGAAGTGGATTGCGCAGTGCAAGGATGCCGGATTTGAGGTTTTCTGCCCTGGCTGCAAGACGACGGTTGGCAAGATGACGCGCGCCGATGCCGACGCCGTCCGCGCGGCGGGACTCGAGTTTCGCATGTTTGGCGTAAATTCGCGCGAAGATCTCGCGCAGGCCAAGGCGCTTGGCGCAACGGGCTTTACATGCAATTTCTGGCGTGACGCGTTCTCATGGGCTGAGTCTATAGGCGGCATTGAGCTTCTGCGATAAACAGATGAAAAATCGGCTGCAAAAAATTTTTTAAAAAAACCCTTGTCACCCGAATGGGTAATGTGGTATAATGTGCGCATAACGAAACAACAGGAGTTCAAGGAGCACTACTGTGAAACTAAAAAAAGCAATGATGTCTTTGGCGGCTGCAACTGCGGCCGGGCTCTGCATTTCCGCATATGCGGCTAATCCTGAAAAGGGGCAGAGTGAAACGTTGAACCTCGCCGATCCGGTGACGAACGCCACGGCGGTTGCGTCTGGTTCGACATTGACCACGACTGGCGGCACTTGGGTAAATCCGCCTACCGCCGAGAATAGCTACATTGTCATTGATTGCGATGCGGCGACCTCTAACGAGTTTACTACGACGGAGAGGACGACTGAGCCTGTCGTGCAGTGCGACTTCGAGCTTCAGGTCGCTCCAGTTCCGGAGAGTTTGCGTCCTAACGATGCTCCGGGGGCGCAGACGGCGTTCTGCGTCTGCGTTGTCGGCAATGATACAAACTTCTGGGCCTATGTAAGTACCGGGTGGGAAAAGCTTGAGGGCTTCACTGTTCCGGCCGCTGAGACTGATTACTCGCTCCGCGTGACGTTCGACTACAAGAACACCACCAAATACGTGAAGTTCTCGGTCAAGACCTCTGGAAGCACATATACCGACCTCCACGAAGATGGCGATTCTACTACCATCTGGTTTGAGACGGCGCAAGCTCAGACTGGCGTCAACCAGTATTGCTTTGTTGGATCTGGCAACGTGAAGTCGTTCGCGATGGCGCAGTCCGCTGTTGTGGCGGAGGAGATTCCAATTGTTCCTCCTACTGGCGGCGATGCTATTCAGATTGTAATCCCCGAAGAGGCGATTGCGGCGTTTGGCGGTGAAAGCGGCTCCGCTGCTACGGCTGCGACGGAGCTTGTGAAACCGGCTGATAATGGGAAGACAGTGCTTGAAAACTACGTCATCTTCGGCCAGAAGGCTCTTGATAAAGAAATCACGTCTGATACCAAGCCGGTTGCCAAGATTTCGACGAAGACTGATGCTTCTGGCAATATCCCGCTCAGCTTCCAGAACCTTGATGTCAAGAATGTTCCTGGCACGTCGGTTTCGTATCAGCTCATGGGCGCGGCCTCTTCTGGTGGAACGTTCTATGCAGTTGGTGCCGCTGTGTCCAATGCTGCTGACGTCAAGATTCCGCGCAACACGGAATACAAGGTCTTCAAGGTGCAGGTGAACGTCAACTATAATTCGCCCAACCCCTGACCCAGAAACTTTGAAAGGAAGGAACTGACAAAATGAAAAAGCTTATGATTGCCGCTTCTGCCATTGCGTCGGCGCTCGCGCTGACAGCGGCCGAGGAGTACGCCTCCGTCTCGTTCCAGACGACGGGTCCCGACAAGTATGCCGACGGTGAGACCGTTCTTGACGGAGAGTGCTACGCGCTTGTCTGGACGGCTGACGGCGTGTTTGAGGGCTTGAACGTCGATGGAACGTGCGTTGATCCCGCCGACGAGGTGGTGGTTGCCCTCCCGTGGGCGAAAGACGGTGCGTTCCCTGCGACTCAGTTCAACATTGCGACTGACACCAAGTATGTTGCGAGCGGAGAGCTTGCGATCTACTTGCTCGATACGCGCAAGTTCGTTGGCGGCGAAGCGAAGGTCTCGGGTGTCAATGCCGAGGGCAAGCTTGTCTTCGTGAACGCATCCAGCAAGGTTGACGAGGCCGTGACGGTTTCTGTCGCGGGTTCGGCTCCCTCCGCAAAGGCCGCCGCCGCTGGCGCGGTCGAGGGGGCTGTCGCTTCCGCGCTTCCTGCAGATGTTCCGGCGCCAAAGGTGACTGGCCTTGATTTCGTCAAGGTCAACGGGACTGATTACGTGAAGCTCACGGTCGAAAACACGGTCGGCTTTGCTAACTACGCGGTTCAGGGCGGCGATTCTGTCGCGGCTGACGGCGAGGTTGGCAAGGACGCGAAGACTGGCGGCGCTGAGTCCATCTCGCTCCTCTATCCGAAGACGGCAGGTGCCAACTTCTTCAAGGTCATCCGCAAGTAAGGATAACGAAAATGAAAAAATCATTCCTCATTGCAACGGTTCTCGCTACGGCGTCTGCTTTCGCCGGTCAGTTTGAATCCAATCCGGTTGGGCTTCTTACGTTGTCGTCGATTCCCACGACGGGCAATCTGAAGCTTGTCGCCATGCCGTTCGACGGCTATGCCGAGACAAGTGGATCGTCTGTCAAGGTGGCCGATGTCCTCGTGACAGATGATCTAGATGGTCTTTCGGAGAACGACAAGCTCTACATCCCCACGGGCACGAAGGGCCAGTACAATCGCTACTCGCTGAATTCGAGCGGCGAGTGGGTTCCTGCCAATGTTGTGACCGTTTCCGGTGCAACGATTACCGCAGGTTCGGGCACTCCGCCTAATGATGCGGCGGTTCCACGTGGTGGCGCGTTCTGGCTTGAGACGGCCGCGACGACCATCAAGCTTCTCGGCCAGCCTGCTACTACCATGGAAAAGACGTCGAAGAACGTTTCGGTCGGCTATCAGCTGCTTGCTCCGACGACGTCTGAGCTTAGCGTCAAGGTCAGTGAATTGGCTGGTGCCAAGGGAGACCTCATCATTCTCGCGGACGGCACTCGCTATCAGAAAGCTACAAGCGGCTGGAAGAACGTGGAGACGCGTAAGGCTGTTACGGACGCGGATGTAATTCCAGCTGGTATTGGTTTTTGGTATAAGGCAGCCGCAGCAGGCAACCTTTCTCTCTAACGCTTAAGTTTGGAGTAAACGAAAATGAAAAAAGCATTAATTCTTGTAGGCGCAATCGCGGCGTTCTCGTTCTCGCAGGCGTCTGAGCTGTGGTGGACGGTTAACGACACGGTAAGTGTTGACGGAGGAGCCCCTACTGAGTGGACGACAGCCAAGCTCTTTGCCTCTGCCAACGGTTATAACTATGGTGGTGATCTAATTGGTGAAGGAGTCACTGCGGCCGAAATGGCTGATTGGGGCTTCTGGAACTCTAATATAGACGGCTACGGCTCATCCTACTCGTTCTATGTGGAGCTCTACAACTCCGCCAGCGAGTCCATTGGCAAGAGCTATGTATCCACGACTTCAACCCCGCCACAGGGGGCGACTCCCTACAACACGCTCAGCGCAGCTAATGCTATCTACGATGGCAACCTCATGAACCCGACGGCCACGGCTTACTCGTTCACTCAGTTCACGACGAGCGACGTAATTCCTGAGCCTTCGAGCGGCTTGATGATGCTCCTCGGCATGGTTGCGCTTGGGCTGAAGCGCAAGAAGGTCTAAGGAGACGGGAGATCGTCTTATGACGAAAACGAAATTCGGAATCGATAAGATTCTGGCGGCGGCGGTGGGAATCGCCGCCTTCGTTTTGATGGTAATATGGCCCTTTGACGGGATTCATCCATATGCCTGGGACGATGTCGCTATTGCGGCAGGGCTGATTCCACAGGGCTCGATGCTCCCCGGAATCGGGATATACCTCTCCCATCTCACATTTGCCATTCTGCCCTACGGGGTGGCCCTTTGGCTGAATGTATTCCTCGCAAAGGCAATTGTCGCATTCTGCGGCTACCTTGCATTTGGCATATTCACTGGGATGGTGGAGCTTTCGTCTGGAAGCGGAGCAAGGGACATTAGGCGCAGGGCTCTTGCTGCCCGTATTGCCGCGCTCGCGGCCTCCTTCATTTTCGTCTGCTCGAATCCCATGTGGATTTCGGCGACTGGCGTCACGGCGGCCACTTTTGACATACTCCTCGTCTTGCTGGCGTTCCGCTTCTACATCGGCGTCCTGCGCGCGCCGTCTTTCGTCTCGGCGGCCGTGTCGGTCTCCTCGCTCGGCATTCTCTGCGCCGAGACCCCGATTGGCTGGTTGCTGCTCGTCTTCTTCGTCTTCATGACGATGAGGTATCTCGGCGCGAACAAGTCTCAGGCATGGGCGGAATTTCTCGATCCCGTGGCGATGCAGAAGACGAAGTGGTCGGTGACGTTCGTCTTCCTCGGTGCGCTCATAGCGGGCGTTCTCTTCGAGGCGTTCGCCTTTGCGATGCTTGATGGCCTTAAGGCGGCGGGCGCCACCTACGGCGATTTGCCGTCGCTCTACGCCTCTGCCTATTTCGGCAGGATCACTGGTGCCGCCAACCTGACGGGGTGGTGCCTCTTTCTGGGTGCCGTGCTTGTGCCGTTTGTCTTGACGTTTCTCCTTGCGCCGCCGTCGATAGACGAGGACCGCTACCTTTCGTTCAAGTTCTCGATAATCTACTTCGCGGCCGGGCTTATAGTCTTCCTCCAGCTTTCGCCGTATTCGATCGTCTGGTTCTGGAACATCGCCGGCGTGCATATCTCGAAGGTGCTTCTTCTCTTTGGAGCGTTCATTGGCGCGGCGGCCCTTGCGTGGGCGCTTTTCGTCCTCTGCGTCGAAGTCCTCTGCCGCGACTACAAGCATATCGAGAACGTCCTCTATCAGAGCTACCGCGACGAGGACGAGGACGGCGCTCCGGCGCGCCCCCGCTCTGCGCAGCAGACGGCCAACGTCAAGAGCGTGCGCCTCACCGCCGGTCGTCTCGCAATGCTCATCCTGCCAATTGCCCTCATGGCGATAGTGGCGGTTGGGCGGCGGCTTCCCGAGGACAGGCAGCTTCTTTCGATCATGAAGGATTTCGTCAACGAGACGCTTGACGAGGCCTTTGGGACGCGCTACCTTTTCACGGATGGTTCGTTCGACTCCTGGCTGAGGATAGAGGCGAAGCGCCGCGGAATCGACATTGTGCCCGTCTCGCTCATGAGCGGTACATCGCGGCGCGATGTTTACGTGCGTCAGCTCGGAACGTCCGGCTTCGAGGACAGGATGACCCTTGAGGCGGGCGCGGCCGAAGCGCTGCGGACGTGGGTCGTTTCCAAGTCGAGCCGCATAGCCGACGTCTCCGTGCAGATCGCCTTCGAGCTCTTCAGGCTCAATAGGCGTATAGAGCCCCTTGTCTATGGCCTTCTCGTTCGCCCGATAGGCGGAGACGCAGCGGTCGCCGCCGAATCGGTGCTCCGCTGCCGCGAGCTTTCCGACCGCATTGTCGCGGCGCATGAAAGCGGAGTCTGGCGGCATGCCTCCGACGCGCTTCTCAAGGACCGATTCCTCTTCGCGCAGTTCCGCCTTGCGGTGATGAGCCGCCTTCGCGCAATCAACCTCGACGCGCAGAAGAAGGTGAAGGAGTCCATAGAGGAAATCGCCTATTCCGACAGGCTCAACATGAACAACCCTTCGCTCGTGAAGATATTGCGGCGCATGGACTGGGTCCGCCGCCAGAGCGGAGAGGCGCTTACTCCCCGCGAAGGGCTGGAGGTCGCCATGAAGCGCGCAGACTTCGTGATGGCGCGGCGCTATGCGATGCCGGTGCTGAAGGAGGATCCCGACGAGCCTAACGCGAATTTCGCGATCGGGATGAGCTACTACGCCGAGGAGCAGTTCGCGAAGGCTGAGGAGTATCTAAAGCGCGTCCTCAAGAAAAGCCCGGACGAGCCTGCCGTTTACAACAACATAGCCCTCATCTGCCTCAAGACCGGGCGGCTTGAGGAGGCGGAGGAAAATGTCGCGAAGGCCCTCAAGCTCAAGCCGGACCTTACCGAGATAAAGGATACAGCCAATCAGGTGCAGAAGGCGAAGGAAGCTCGCAAGTCGAAGTTCTGACGCAGTGTCGCGATGAGGACTCCTCCGGACAAGCAGATAATATTCAACTTCCACTCGCTGCCGTCGAAAGACAAGTCGCGCAGGTGGAAGGCGAGCATCGTCTTTGCGCCTGGGTCGTCCGATGAATCCAGTGCGGCGGTTCGCGTCGAGGATGGCGTAGGCGAGCCTGTTGCGGAGGGCACCCTCGAGATTTCCGGCCTCTATCTCAAAGTCCTTAATGGTGTATCTACCGTCAACTGCGGCGAATTTGTGCGTGGCCGCCACGAACCTGCGGTGTGGCTGCATCGAAAGGGGCGGGCGTCTTCGCCGGGAGTCTTGACCTTTGAGTGAGATTACGGACCAGGAGTGGTATGAGCTTGTAAAGGCCGGCGAGGACGCCGGCTGGAAGCTTGTCTGGGAGCGAGTCGTCTCCACCGAGGCGAAGTCGATGCGCTCCGCCGAGCTTTTGCACAAATATTCCATGACGGCGGGCGACTTGATGGGCATGCTCTACAACGAGATGCTCGGTCGCCGCAAGATCGATCTCTACAGCGGGCGCGGCAGTTTCGAGGGGTGGCTCAGGCGGTATGTCCGGGGCTTCATCCTCAACGGCGACCCGAACAGGCACGGCGAGATTTCCATCGACACGCCGCGCGAAGACGGCTCCGCCGCCTTTGACTTGCCGACGGAGGACAAGGAGGTGATCCGCAAGGAGGTGTGGGATGTCACCCACCGCTGCTTCCTCGCCCTCTGGCTTTCCGACCCCGAGCGCGCGTATGTCCTCATCATGAAGACGCGCTTCCACCTTTCGAGCGAGGAGACGCAGGCGTTTCTCGACATATCCTCAACCGCCAACGTGGACCAGATTTTCTCGCGGGCCGTAAAGTTCATGCGCGCGGAGTGGCGGCGGTGCGACAAAGGCTGCGAATGACTTAAGGGCGCTTGAAGTGGCGGAGTTTCTCGGATACGAGTTCAAGGACGCGGCGCTTCTCGAAGAGGCGCTCACGGCTCCCGCATACAGGATGGACCATCCGGGCGCGAAGGACAACCAGAGGCTCGAGTTCCTTGGCGACGCGGTGATAGGCTTTCTCGCGGCGGAGCGCCTTTACGGCGAGTTCCCGTCCGACGACGAAGGTTCGCTTACTGTGAAGCGCACCCGCATGGTCTCTGCGGCGGCTCTTTGCGAAGCTGCCGCGCATCTGAATCTCGCGGACATGTTGCATCGCAACCGCCAGGCGTCTCCGCTTCCGCCAGACTCGAAGACTGTCGCCGACGCAGTGGAGGCGGTGATAGGAGCTGCTTACATCGACGGTGGCTTCGATGCCGCGCGGCGCGTCTTTGAGGCGCTTCAGCTTTCCGCCGCCGACGATGCGGCGGATGGCGCGTGGAGGAAGAACCCGAAGGGCGAGCTGCAAGTTCGCGCGCAGGCGATGACGCCACCGCGCCGCCCGGTTTACGAGGTGATGGATGTTTCGGGGAAAGCCCACGAGCCTGTCTTCACGGTAAGGGCGACCCTTGAAGGAGTCGGCGAAGCTGTCGCCAAGGCGCACAGCAGAAAGGCCGCCGAGTCGCTTGCGGCGGCTGAACTCCTTGAGAAATTCGAAAAAATCATTTGCGATAATCATTGACTTGCAGTCGTCAAAATTGCTAAAATGTGCGAACCGGGTCACGGGGGCGCGTGCTTCACGGTCCGGTGAAAAAAGAAAACAAGGAAAGATCAGATGGAAATCTATGTTGGTAACCTCGCGTACGCGACGACCGACGATGGTCTGAAGGCGGCGTTCGCGGCATATGGCGAAGTTACCGCCGCTCGCGTCGTAACGGATCGCGTAACCGGCCGCAGCAAGGGCTTTGGCTTCGTCACGATGCCGGATGCCACGCAGGCGCAGGCCGCAATTGATGCGCTCAACGGCCATGAACTCGACGGGCGTACAGTCCGCGTAAACGAGTCGCAGCCCAGGCCTCGCGAAGAGCGCGGCGGATTCGGCGGAGGCCGCGGTGGATTCCGCGGAGGCCGCGGCGGATTCGGCGGCGATCGCGGTCCGCGTCGCGAGACTCGCTGGTAATCGGATCTTTTCCGATTTTTGGAAACAGGGCACGGTTTCGCGTAAAGCGCCGTGCCCTAGTTTTGACTTGCCCTGCAAATGCGCACTGAGCCGAAGTTCTCAGTAGGCGGGGTGACGCGGTTCTACGCGCCGCTCCTTGTGCAGGGCTTTTCGCAGTCGCTGTCGTATCCTCTCGTCGCCGGGATAGTGACCCACGGCGAGTTCGGCGTTGACGCGCTTACGGCCTTCAGCCAGGGGCTCATGATCATGTTCATGGTCGGCGCCATTGGCGGGGGACTTATCACGACTGGCCTCATCTTCGCGAAGACATGGTATGGCTATGTCTCGTTCAAGCGCCTAAACGCGATGATGATGGTCGCGCTTCTGGCCCTCCAGTGCGTGCCGGCGCTGCCGCCGTTCGGCGGCTGGATATTCGAGGGGCTATTCAACCTCCCTCCGGAGCTCGCCGCGATTTCAAGGCGGATTCTTCTTTTCGGCGCTGTCATGAACGCGGGGTTCTTCGTCCGCAACATCCCAATGGTCGTGCTGCTCAACAACCTTGAGTCCGGCAAGTCCAACAACGCGACGCTCATGCGCATCCTTGCGACGCTGGCGTTTTCCGTGGTTCTTCCCTCCGTTGGCCTGGTCGGCCCTGACTGGGGTCTTGCCGCGCTTACGGCTGGCGTCTGGATCGAGACTCTCGTAACATATCTCTATGCGCGTCCCTTTGTCGCCTCGCTGCCCAACAGGCCGGGGAGCGGCGTCGCCATGCCGCCGGCAAGGGAGACGGCGGCGCTCGTCGCGGAGCAGTTCCGCTTCACGCTTCCGCTTTCGCTCGGCGGCTTCCTGCTCGCCATGTCTCCGCTCGTAATAGCCGCGTTCGTCTCTCGCTCAGCCAACGCCGCCGACATGCTCGCCGTCCACTACGTGACTCTCGGCGTTGCGAACCCCGTTTCATTCGCCGCGCTCAAGCTTCAGACGGTCGCTGTCAAGTTCCTGCCGGAATATCCCGGCGACAGGCGGCTACTCGTCTATGCGGTCGCCTCTGGGCTTCTCCTCGGCATAATTCCGCTCGTCTTTGCGACGCCGCTCGTCGGCGACTGGTATTTCGGCGTCTTCCAGAACGTCCCGGCGCGGATACTGCCGACGGCCAAGCTCGTGATAGCGATCTACTCTCTCATCTGCGTCATACACGCCGTGCGCGCGCGCATAGAGGGGATTGCCTCTGCGATGAAGCGGCCAGGTGCCGTGATGGTCGGCCAGATAGCCTACACCGTCTCCCTCTTCGCGGTCTGCGCCGTCATGCTGCCGCTCGGCTGCCCTGGCTGGAGCATCGCCGTAACGGCGATTTTCGTCGCTCCCGTCTGCGTCACGGTCGCCATCTACTTATTTTTGATATAATACACCACATGAAGATTGCTGTTATAGGCGACGGTGGGTGGGGAACTGCGAATGCGCTGCTCCTCTGCGGCTACGGGCACGACGTGACGGTGTGGGGCGCGTTCCCCGACTACATCGACCACATGAAGGCCGTGCGGACGAACGACAGGTTCTTGAAGGGCGTTGCGCTTCCAGATACGCTTGCGCTCACTTCCGACCGCAGCGAGGCCGTGAAGGGCGCTGACGTCGTCGTCCTCGCGCCGCCGTCGAAGTATTTTACCTCCGTAGTCTCAGGCTTTCGCGGGCTTGTCACCAAGGACATGCTCGTCGTCTCCATAACGAAGGGCCTTTGCGAGAAGACGTGCCGCCGCATGACGGATCTCGGCGCGGAGATCCTTGGGGTCGGGCCTGTCGTCGCGCTCGCGGGGCCGACGCACGCCGAGGAAGTGGCCCGCGGCGTTCCGACGGCCATCGTCGCCGCATGCGAAGACGCCGCGCGCGCGAGGCGCGTCCAGGAGATTTGGTCCGGGCCTCTTATGCGCGTCTATACCTCTCCCGACCCTGTTGGCGTGGAGATTGGCGGCGCGGTCAAGAACGTGCTCGCAATCGCTGTTGGCTGCTCCGACGGCATGGGCTTTGGCGACAACACCCGCGCCGCGCTCATCACCCGCGGGCTTGTCGAGATGAAGCGCTTCGTGCTTGCCTACGGCGGCCGCCCCGAGACGCTTTCCGGCCTTGCGGGGATTGGCGATCTTATCGTCACCTGCACTTCGGTCCATTCGCGCAACCATTCCGTCGGCGAGCGCCTTGGCGCAGGCGAGAAGATTGGCGACATCCTCGGCTCAATGCAGATGGTCGCGGAGGGCGTCTGGAACTCCAAGGTCGTCCACGACCTTGCAAAGCGCCTTTGCGTCGATATGCCAATCTGCGAGCTTGTCTATGCCCTTTGCTACGAGGGCTACGACGCGAAGCAGGCTGTCCAGGCGATGATGTCGCGCGATCTCAAGGAAGAATAGCCGAGCTTGCCGGCGAGAGCTTGCATTGAAAAAGGAGGATGGCTTAAAATGACAGGTCTTGTAAAACTATGCCGCCTTGAGCACTGGGTGAAGAATGTGCTTGTCTTCCTTCCGCCATTGTTCCTCGGGGTGATGTTCCGCCGTGACATGCTGCTTTCGGCGCTTCCGGCATTCTTCTCGTTTTCTTTGGCGTCCAGCGCCGTTTACGCGTTCAACGACCTAATGGACCGCGAGCGCGACAGGAACCACCCTGAAAAGCGGATGCGGCCGCTGGCGAGCGGCGAGGTTGGCCCGGTTGCGGCGGCAGTGCTGGCGGTGGCGCTTTGCCTGTGCGCATTCGCCGGGGCGCTCTTTGCGCACTCTCCCGTCTTCGCGGCGGTGACGCTTTTCGCATACGTCGTCACCAATGTTTGCTACAGCGCAAAGCTCAAGGACGTTCCCCTGATTGATATATTCCTTCTCGCCTCGGGATTCGTCTTCAGGATATTCTACGGCGGATTTTTCTTTGGCGTCGAGATATCCTCGTGGATGTTCCTCTGCGTCTTTTCCGGCGCGCTCTATTTTGCGTGCGGAAAGCGCAAGAGCGAGATTGCCCGCCTTGGGAGCGGCACTTCGTCTCGCGGCGTTCTAAAATACTATTCGCAGAAGTTCCTCGATGCTCACTACTACATGTTCTGCGGGCTCTCGGTGCTCTTCTACTGCCTCTGGACGATAACGAGGACTGATCAGCACGCCGTCGGCAAGCTTGCCCTGACGATCCCGGTCCTCTTCTTCATCCTTGCGCGCTATAACCACATCGTGGAGTCGGGGAAGTCCGACGCAGACCCCGTTCCGGTCCTGCTGCACGACGTGTGGCTTATAGCGGCAACGACTCTCTTTGCCGCGCTAAACTTCGTCATACTTTACTTTGGCGAGTACCTGCCGCGCGTGCGGTACTGAAATTGCCGATAGGGCCTCTTGCGGCGTAAATGCCGCGCCGTATTGACATTCGTTAACCAAAAGGTTAAAATACGTATTATAAGATTGGCTCGCCATGAACCGATCCCATGTCAACTCGGCTAAACGCCCAAAAGTGAAGTATTCGGCTGCATACTCCACGGGGCGAAAGCTTATGCTCGAGCCCCGGTCCGGATGCGCCGAAGAAGCTTTGCTTCGGAGGGAAGCCGCACGAAGTGCGCCCGATGGTATGGCCCGATCGCAGGTCGCTTCGCGGAGCGAAGTCGCTAGAGGCCTGCCCGCAAGGGGCCGCGCGAGAGCTTGTAGTTTAGGGGTCAGGAGTCAGTAGTCGGCAGTTGGGAGTTAGAGATGGTTAGGACTTATAAGGAGTTGGTGGCGTGGCAGAAGGGGATGGCGCTTGTGAAGGCCATCTATGCGTTGGTGAAGCAGTTCCCAAAGGTTGAACAATATCGACTTGTTGATCAGTTGACGCGTGCTGCAGTTAGCGTTCCATCCAACATTGCGGAAGGGTTCGGAAGGGCTACCAACAAAGATTTCGCACATTTCCTGTCTCAGGCTCGAGGATCGCTGTTTGAAGTTGAGACGCAATTGCAGATAGCCAAGGATCTTGGCTTTGTTGGAGACATAGCACCAGAGCTTGAACTCTCCTCCGAACTCGGTAAAATCCTAAATGTCCTCATCCGCAAGCTAACCAGCCCCTAACTCTTGCGCACTAACCCCTGCCCCCTAACTCCTGCCCCCTGCCCCCTAACTCCTGACTCCTGCCTCCTGACCCCTAACTCCTGCCCTCTGCCCCCTGCGCACTGACCCCTGACCCCTGCCTCCTGCCTCCTGCCCCCTGCGCACTAACTCCTGCCCCCTAACTCCTGACCCCTGCCTCCTGACCCCTGACTCCTGCCTCCTATGACCACCATCGACCATATCGGCTCTGCCTTCCTTCGCCGCATACTCCGACGGATGAAGCAGCTGGGCGTCAACCAGACTGAGCTCGCCAAGCGGATGAACGTCTCGCGGCCGTACATCACCAAGGTGCTACGCCAGGACGTCAACTTCTCGTTCCGCACCGCGGCGAAATTGGCAAATGCCCTCAAGATGGACTTCATTCCAGATCTCAGGGATCGAGAGGCCGGCGACGCCGCCGGCGTGGATCAAACCCCCGTAACCGCTAAGTTACGAAAAATGGTATAATATGCGCTGTCCGATGATAGGTGATACAACACTAACGATTCATCGTGCGAGGTATTCGGCTGCATACCCCACGGATGCGCCGGAGAAGCTATGCTTCGGAGGGAAGCCGCACGAAGTGCGCCCGGAGGTATGGCCCGACCGCAGGTCGCTTCGCGGAGCGAAGTCGCTAGAGGTCTGCGCGCAAGCGTGTGCGCGGCAACGCCGAGGCGTGGGTCTCTACTCTACAACATGAACAAGCTGATTGCCTTTGCCGCAGTCGTGGCACCTGCGACAATTCCTATAGCGGCGAATGC
>JBGUVV010000047.1:0-6131 GCA_045220525.1 Kiritimatiellia bacterium | reverse complement strand
CAGGAGGTGGGTCGCGGTGTGCATGCGCGTGACGACCTCGCTGTTGTCCTGGAGCCCGGCCTTGAACGAGCCGGCGCTCGTTGTGCGCGAAAGTTCCTGGTGCTTGCGGTTCGCCTCGTCGAATCCCTCCCTGTCAACGGTGAGGCCGTCCTTCGCCGCCATCTCAAGCGTCATCTCGAACGGGAAGCCGAACGTGTCGTAGAGCTTGAAGGCCGTCTTTCCGCTGATCTGCGTCTGCGAGTGGAGCTTAAGCTGCTCCGCGACCTTCTTGTACATCGCCTCGCCCTTGTCGAGCGTGGCGTTGAAACGCCGCTCCTCGGCCTCGAGGTCGATGCGGCACTGCTCGAGGTTCTCCCTGAGCTCTGGATAGACGTGGCTGTATTTCTCGCAGACGACCTCCGCAAGCTTCACAGTGAAGCCCTCGGCGATCCCGAGCATCCGGGCGAAGCGCACCGCGCGGCGTATGAGACGGCGCAGGACGTAGTTAGCGCCGACGTTCCCCGGCTTCACGCCGCCCTTCGGGTCGCAGAGGATGAACGTCGCCGTGCGCATGTGGTCGGCGATAATGCGCTTCGCGCGAAGGCGTTCTTCTGGAGGAATGGACGGGAGCTCTATCGCTCCCGCACCCTTACCCATGGAGTTGGAGAGTTCCTCTATTTTCGCCATTATCGGCGCGAAGATCTCAGTGTCATAGACGGTGGGCGCGCCGCTAAGCATGCAAATGGTGCGCTCGACGCCCATGCCGGTATCGACGTTGTGGCGACCGAGCGGGACAAACCTGCCCTCCTCGTTCTTCAAGTACTGCATGAAGACGTCGTTCCAAATCTCCACGTACTTTCCGCAGTGGCAGCCGGGGCGGCATTCCTCGCAGCACTTCGGGGCGCCGGTGTCGATGAACATCTCCGTGTCCGGGCCGCAAGGGCCGGTTGTCCCCGCCGGCCCCCACCAGTTGTCCTCGCGCGGCAGGCGGAAGATGCGCTCCTCGGGGATGCCGACCGACTTCCATATGCGGACAGCCTCCTCGTCGGCGGGAATATACCCCTCTTCGCCTTCCTTGCCCTCGCCCCTGAACACGGTCACGTTGAGCTGCTCGGGATCGAAGCCGAGGTGCTTCGTCAGGAACTCGAAGCTCCACGAAATCGCCTCTTCCTTGAAATAGTCGTTGAGCGACCAGTTGCCGAGCATCTCGAAAAACGTGAGATGCGCCGCGTCGCCCACCTCGTCTATGTCGCCGGTGCGCACGCACTTCTGGACATCCGTGAGGCGCTTGCCCGCCGGATGCTCCATCGCGCCCATGAGATACGGAACAAGCGGATGCATGCCCGCC
The DNA here is from genome assembly GCA_045220525.1 of Kiritimatiellia bacterium. Taxonomy (GTDB): domain Bacteria; phylum Verrucomicrobiota; class Kiritimatiellia; order RFP12; family UBA1067; genus UBA1067. Next base: position 4,804 of record JBGUVV010000047.1, on the reverse strand, counting down.
GTGGTAAAGAGGACTGTCGGGTCGTTCTCCGGAATTACAGACGCCCCGGGTATGATTTTATGGCCTTTCGACTCGAAGAACTTCAAGTACAAATCGCGCAATTCATCTGCTGTGAGACTCTTCATTTTTCGCTTTCGTTTCCTTGGATAGTGTGATATTGTATCAAAAACAACGCCGCTTGTGCGAAAAAATACGCATGCACCGGCATGAGCACCGTCATCTAAGCCCTACCTTGGCAAGGCGGTAGCTCATCATGCGTGGCGAGACGCCAAGCTCCCTGCCCGCCGCGGAGTGGCTTCCGCCGTGGCGGGATATCGCGTCGGAAAGGATATGGCGCTCGGCCGCCTTGAGGCGCTCTTCAAGCGTCTTCGCCTCGTCGTCCATGAAAAGCCCGTCCAAGCTGCCGTCCCCCTGCATGGAAGGCGGAAGGTTGTAGCTGCGTATGCAGCCGTCGGTCGCGGTGAGAACGGCCCTTTCGATGCAGTTTTCAAGCTCGCGCACGTTCCCCGGCCATGGATACGACTGGAGGATGCTGATGACAGGCGGCGAGAAGGACTCTATGCTCTTGCCGTATTTCGCGCACAGCGTGGAAAGGAAATGCTGCGCAAGGAGTATTATGTCGTCCTGGCGCCGTGAAAGGTCGGGTAGCGCGATCGGGAAGACGGAAAGCCTGTAGTAGAGGTCTTCCCTGAAGAGGTTCTTCGCCATGAGGGCTTCGAGGTTCCGGCTTGTCGCCGCTATGAAGCGGATGTCGGAATGAAGCTCTTCGTTAGAGCCAACGCGCGAGAACGTCCGCTCCTGGAGAAGCCTTAGGAGCTTGACCTGCGTCGTGACCGGGAGGTCGCCTATTTCGTCAAGGAAGAGAGTCCCGCCGTTCGCGGCCTCGGCACGCCCGATCCTGCGGTCCCTCGCATCTGTGAACGCGCCCTTCTCGTGCCCGAAAAGCTCCGACTCCACAAGGGCCTCCGGAAGCGCCGCGCAGTTGAGGACGACGAAAGGCCTATCCTTGCGAAGCGACATCCCCTGTATTGCCCTTGCGACAAGCTCCTTGCCCGTTCCGCTTGCGCCGCGTATGAGGACTGTCGCGTCGCTCGGCGCCACCTGCCTTATCTGCTCGTAGACAGCCCGCATCTCGCGGCACTGCCCGATGAGCCGCCCGGGGTTCTCCGAGAGCATCCCGCGAAGCCTCCTGTTTTCGTCAATGAGGGTCTCGCGCTCCGCACACTCTTCCCTGAACACGGACGCAGCCTCGGCAGTGATGTTCGCGACGACTTCGAGGAGGGCGAGGTCCCTGTCGAGGTTCTGGGATGCGTCGTCGATCTTCCTGTCGACGGAAAGGGTCCCTATCACCTGCCCGAGATGGAGAAGCGGCACGCAGATGAACGAGAGCGCCTCGTCCTTGCGGCGCGACTTCGTCTTGTTGAGAAAGCGCCTGTCTTCGCGAACGTCCTCGACGACCTCCGCCTTGCCGGTGCGGGCGACAATGCCCGTCACGCCCTCGCCTATACGATACCGCCCGAGAGCGCGCTCTTCCGCGTTCAGCTGCCGCGAGGAGGCCTCGATCTTCAGGACATCCCCCTCAAGAAGCGCAATCGTCCCCCTGAGCATTCCCATTTCTCTGTCAAGGATCTCGATTACGTCGTTCAGGAGCTTTCTCACGTTGCGCTCGCGAACGATGGCGGACGATATCGCCCGCAAGACTGCCATCTCCTTTGAAACCTTTTTGCTCACTGTTTTTCCTCCGGCAGCTCAAGCGCCGATGCAATGAGGGACATCGTGTCCCCTTTCGACTGAAGAAGTGAAACGGCTTCGTCTATGCGCTTTACCGCAGCGGCCGCTTCGCTTTCGTCCTCAAGCCACGAGGAAAGCTGCATGCGGACGTTCTCGGCCGTGAAATCCTCCTGGAGAAGCTCCGGCATCGGCGCTTTCTCGCCCTCCTTCTGCCCCTTGGCAGACTTCTCCCATATGACGTTTGCGAGGCCCACGTGCCTTACGCCCGTGATCATCCGCCTTAGTATCGCCGCCATGATTGCGCTTACCTTGTATACGACGACCGTCGGGCACCTTGCAAGCGCCGCCTCGAGAGTCGCGGTTCCGCTCGCGACCGCCGCGCAGTCGGCCCGCATGAGGAGCTCGCGCGCTCCGCCCTCGAGAATCTTCACGGGAGGAAAACCGGGCCTACCAGATATGCGCCTTATGGCATGAAGCGCCCTTTCGTTCGCCGCCGGAATCTCGATGTCGGCGTCAAGGCCCTTCGCCGCGTCGAGGAGGATCGGCAGGAACATCTCGATCTCGCGCATCCTGCTGCCGGGGAGGATGGCGATGGTCTTCCGCCCTGAATGCGGCTTCGCCTTGCCGCCGTCGCCAAGACCCGGAAATCCGCCTGCAAGCGGATGCCCGACGAACTCCGCGACGCCCGGCTTGAAGATGGCGGGCTCGAACGGGAAGAAGCAGCAGAGCTTCGACACGGCGGCCTCTATCTTGGGAATCCGCCACTGGCGCCAAGCCCATACCTGGGGGCAGACGACATGCACCGTCCTTATGCCGCGCGACTTCGCATGCGCCGCAAGCCTGAGGTTCATGCCAGGGTAGTCAATCGTGCAGAGGACGTCCGGGCGCCACTCGTCTATCGCCCGCATCATCGTCTTTTTCACGCGAAGGAAGAAGAATATCCGCCTGAGGACGCCAAAGAACCCCATGACTGCAAGATCGTGGGTCTCGAAGCCATAGTCCGCGTAGCCGCGTATCTCCGCGTCCGGATGCGACTTGAGAATGCACTGGGCTATTCCCTTCGCATACATCACGCCCGACTCCTCGCCGGCGAGAAGAAGTACTTTCGCCATCGTCGTCAGCCGAAGTCGAGCGTGGCGAAATAGTCGTCGAGCGTTTCCGCCCTGCGGATCTGGCGCACGGAGCCGTCCTCCTCGAGAAGGAGTTCCGCGCTGCGCAGCTTGCCGTTGTACTGGAAGCCCATCGCGTGGCCGTGCGCGCCTGCGTCGCAGATCACGACGAGGTCGCCGCGCTCCAGGACCGGCAGCGTGCGCTGGATGGCGAACTTGTCGTTGTTCTCGCAGAGGGAGCCTGTGACGTCGTAGACGCTCGTCTCCCTCGAGCTCTCCTTGCCCGGGACCACGATCTCGTGGTAGGCGCCGTAGAGCGCCGGACGCATTAGGTTGCTCATGCAGGCGTCAAGCCCTGCGTAGAGGCGATAGGTGTTTTTCAAGTGGCGCACGCGCGAGACAAGATACCCGTATGGGCCGGTTATGCACCTTCCGCACTCCATGAATATCTTGAGCGGCTTGAGCCCGCCTTCCGAGACGGCCTTCCGATATGCGTCCTTTATCCCCGCGCCCACGCGCTCGAGGTCCATCGCCTTCTGGTCCGGGCGGTAGGGTATCCCGATCCCGCCTCCGATGTTCACGAACTCGAAAGTCACGCCCGTCTGGCGGGAAATGTCGGCGGCAAGGTCGAAGAGCATCTTCGCCGTGTCGATGATGTATTCAGGATCAAGCTCGTTCGAGGCGACCATCGTATGCAGGCCAAAACGCCTTGCGCCGCGTTCCGCAAGCATCTTGTAGCCGTCGAAGAGCTGACTGCGCGTAAAGCCGTATTTCGCCTCCTCCGGCTTTCCTATGATGGCGTTGCCGCCCTTGAGGGGACCGGGGTTGTAGCGGCAGCAGAAAAGCCTCTCTTCCACGGAACCGGGAAGGCCGTCTATCGCGTCGAAGAAAAACGGTATGTGCGTCACGTCATCGAAGTTCACGATTGCACCAAGCTCCCACGCCTTCCTGAACTCCTCGGCAGGGGTGTCGTTCGACGTGAACATTATGCTCTCGCCGACGTTGCCCACGCGCTCGGACATGACGAGCTCGGCCATCGACGAGCAGTCTGAGCCGAAGCCGAACTCCTTGAGAAGCGTCATCAGGTGCGGGTTGGGCGCCGCCTTCACCGCGAAATACTCGCGGAAGCCGTCGTTCCACGAAAACGCCTTCTTGAGCCGCTTTGCGTTGGCGCGTATCGCCTTCGCGTCGTAGATGTGGAAAGGAGTCGGCCACTTTGCCGCGATCTCCTCGAGTTTTGCCTTGTCGAACGGTAGCTCTCTCATGTCGTCTCCGGAATAGGGCCTTACTTGCTGGAACAGGGGCATGCGGGCACGGTCGCCGCGGCGACCTTCCTCATCGTCTCCGCGAGCTCAGGGTCGATGCCCTCTGGAACATAGCGGCAGCGCGTCACGTCGACGCCAAAGAGCTTGGCCGTCCACACAAGCGCCTGAAGATGGTTGCCGTTGCCGTTGAAGTGGGTGTCCTTGAAAAGCCTCGCCCGGTCGGGGAAGCGGATTGCGGCCGTGCCGGTCGGGATGACGCGAAGGCGGTGCTTCTCCGCGAGCGCAGAGTACGCCGAATGCAGGGCCTCGTACATCTTCTTCGCGTCAAGGCCCCACCCCGCCATGCGCTGCGAGCCCTTCGGCTCCGTGTCGCAGTAGCTCCACGTCTCGTGCACAACGATTTCCGCCTGAGGCGCGAGCTCGCGTATCTTCGCGATGAGGTTGTCCGCGAAAGGCTGGTAGGTCTTTGGATCCCACGACGCCTTCGATGCCTGCTGGATGGTGACTATGTCCCACTTGTCAGTCGCGAGCCACTCGGGGATGTTGCCCTTTACGGGCTCCATCTTCTCTCCGAAGCGGTTTCTCGTAACGGTGTAGGGCTTCTTCTCCGGAGTCTCGACGTTCTTCCAATGGCGTTCGAACGGACAGCCCCCGATGTACAGCGAGCAGATGTCGAGCTTGAGGCCGAGGTCAGCCGCA
>JBGUVV010000046.1:0-3609 GCA_045220525.1 Kiritimatiellia bacterium | reverse complement strand
TCATCGTTTCACGGGCCAAATTGTACCATAATTAGTCGTATTTGGCAAGTGAGGCGGGGTTCGTCTTCCAAATTCCATTATTTTGCCCGAATTTGGAAGCGAAATGATGTGTGGTTTCGACCGGAATTTGCGCGGCGAGACGCCTAGTCGCCGTGTGAAGACGGCGTAGAGGGCCGCAGGGTTGCGGAATCCGCTGCGTATCGCTATGTCGGAAACAGCGAGGTCGGTGTCGGCGAGAAGCCTTCTGGCCTCTTTGAGCCGAATGTCCAGAATGGTTCTGAGGATGGATTGCCCGTAAGCTTCTCTGAAGCGCAGCGTCGCAAGTCGGCGGGATACGTGCAGGTGGGCCACTACGTCGCGCGTTGTTATGCCGCGCAGGGCGTTTTCTTCGACGAATGCCATCGCGCGCACGGCCAAGGCCGCAGAAGGGCATCCTCCGGCTGTCGAGGAGCGCACTACGGTCTCCGTCGCGCCGAAGCGTATGTCTGCGCGAGGGGAGCGTCCGCCAAGCATGAGCGCGTGCAGCTCGCGCGCGGCGCGGTAGCCCTGGTTTGCGAACTCAATGGCAACGCTCGACAGCGGAGGCGCTGCCGCGTCGCAGAGCGGCTCGTCGTTCCCGATGCCTAGTACGGCGACGTCGTCTGGGACGGAAAGCCCAGATCGACGGCATGCCTCGAGAACGTCTAGTGCGCGGTCGTCAAAGGCCGCCAGTACGCCCGTGGGCTTGGGGAGCGTGGTGAGCCAGACGGCAAGGGCGTTCCTGTCGCTTCCGTCGCCATCGAACACAACGACGTCCCTGTGCGCCGCTTTCATATGCGCGGCGAACGCCGCCTGGCGGCGCAAAGACCATTCCGTCTTGGCCCTTGCGGGCACGAATGCGAAAGAGGCGCGCGACCCGGACGCGAGTAGATGCTGCGCCGCAGTGGATGCAATCGACTTCTCGTCATCTCTGACGAATGCATGACGGCTTATCGCCGACCGCACGGGATCGGGGCAATCGACGAAGACGGTCGGAAGGTCTATTTCGGCCTGCTTCCGCCGCAGTTCCGCATTCTCCGCGAAGGCGACGATAATGCCGTCGAAGTCGTTGGCGCTGAAGGAGTCCTTTTCGAAAAGATGCATGAATTCGTTGTCCCGGCGAACCAGCTCTATGTCCCACGAATACCCCTCGCCGAGGAAACGGTATATGCCGCTTATGATTTTGCGCCCCGACGCGGCTCCAAGCGGAACGGCGACAAGCACGCGAAAGACCATTTGCTCATTCATAGTGTAAATTATACCAAAAATCGTTGCCCGTTTATTAGGTTATTTTTGCCTGAATATACATTTTTGTCTAGGGTGTTTTTGCTATAATATCGACAACCTAAGATTGACAACCTATGGACAAGATGACAATTACAGACTCGGCGCGGGCGAGGGCTCGCGACTTCATCGACAACGAAAAGCAGTTCCAGCTTGGGTTTCTGCCGACAGAGCAGTCGAACCCGATAACCGCTACGCTTGAGGAGGACTTCAAGCGCTCGACTCTTGCGGGTGTGCAGTGCCTCCAGCGCGGCGACAGGCAGATACCGATCGTCATGCGCCACGTGTTCGCCTCTCCGGAATTCAAGAGCCTGGTGGACTCAATGGTCTCCACCCTCACAACTGAAAAGGGGCGCATCATCTTCTCCGGTTGCGGGGCTACGGGCCGCCTTTCGATTCTTCTCGAGTCGATGTGGCGCGATTTCTTCCACCGCCGCGCGGCGGAGCTCACGGCGGAGGAGCTCAAGCTCGCAGACCGCTCGGCGTCCATAATGACGGGTGGCGACTTCGCGCTCATCAGATCCGTCGAGTTCTTCGAGGACTACGCGGAAGGCGGCCGCCGCCAGGCCGCCGCGCTCAATGTCGGCGAAGGCGACACGTTCGTCGCGATAACGGAGGGCGGCGAGACGTCGTCCGTCCTCGGCTCTCTCGCATATGCCGCCGAGCACGGCGCGAAGTGTTTCCTGGTGTTCAACAACCCCGCCGACCTCCTGCGAAAGCACCTCGACCGATGCCGCGAGGCGATAGACAACCCGAAGGTCACGGTGATCGATCTCTATTGCGGTTCGATGTCGGTCGCGGGATCCACGCGCATGCAGGCGACGAGCTCCGAGCAACTGCTGTGCTCGTGCGCCCTCGAGGCGGCGCTCTGCCATGTCCTGCCGCGCTTCGCTAAGGAGACGGCTCCGGACTACACGCTTGCGTTCGAGAACCTTCTCTCCGGACTGGAATCGCCGGAGGGCCGCGCCATGATTGCCTGGCAGATAGAGTTCGAGAAGGACGTGTACGAAAATGGCGGACGCATAACCTATCTTGCTGACAAGTGCATGCTCGACCTCTTCACCGATACGGCGGAGCGTACGCCGACGTTCATGATTCCGCCCATTCGCTCAAGCCGCGAGAAGGGATTCTCGCAGAGCTGGGCGTTCGTCAAGAATCCGCTGCATTCGACGGCAGGGTGCTGGACGGAGATGCTGCACCGCCGTCCGCGCTGCCTTGAGTTCTCGGCGGACGACGCACGCTCTCTCGGCATGCCGCAGTCGTTCATCGACAATCCACCGCTCATCAAGTACTCGGACCTCATTACCTACATGATCGGCAACGAGCCTGCGCCGGAGCGGATAGAGGGTTTTCCACGCGCCGTCGCGGTGGTGCTGGACGTGCCTGGCGCGGACGCATCCTTCGTCGCCGCCGCGGACAGCCTTGCGGCCGAATGGCCGGAACGCCGCGACTTCACATTCGCGTTTCCGATAGCGGACTCTCCTCTCGAGATATGGAAGCATCTTGCCGTCAAGCTTGCGTTCAACTGCCTATCGACGGGGACGATGGCGTTGATGGGTCGCATCGCGGGCAACTGGATGAGCTGGGTGTCGATGTCGAACAAGAAGCTCATCGACCGCTGCATCAGGCTTCTTGTCGAGCTTGGACGCATCGACTACACTGCTGCGGCAGAGACGATCTTCGCTGCGGAGGAATGGATCGCCTCTCAGGACTGGTCGAAATCAGAAGAGCCTTCGCCTGTGCAGGTGGCGCTGGCGGCTGTACAATGCAGAACATGAGATATATTGCAGTTTTGATCGCGCTTGGCGTCTGTCTTTCGGCCGCTGCGGCGACGGTGCGGCCCGAAGATACTGGCGAAGCGCTCGTCAACCCCGGCATGGGGCTTGTCCACTACCACTACTCGAACCGCCTCTGGGCGTACGGCATGTACTCGAAGCCAGGCGACACCGACCCGCTGCCCGGCACTTCAGTCGTCTATTTTCGCGTGCTCTGGAACGACATCGAGCCGCGCGAAGGAGAGTTCCGCTGGGACATTTTCGACTCAGTTGCGCAGAACTGGATAAAGGCCGGCAAGCAGATAGCGTTCCGCATCATCTGCTGCAACCAGACGGAGAACGCCACGCCGGACTGGGTGCGGGAGGCGGGCGCGAAGGGAATCTGGTTCAGATACCGCAGCGCAACAGCGGAGCCGCGATGGGAACCGGCATACGACGACCCTGTGTTTCTGGAGAAGTACACCAATCTCCTTAAGGCTTTTGCGGCGAGATATGATGGCGATTCTTCCGTCGCGTTTGTCGACGTGGGGAG
>JBGUVV010000045.1:0-4503 GCA_045220525.1 Kiritimatiellia bacterium | reverse complement strand
GGGATTCGAACATTTCCCGAATCTTTCCTGAATCTTTCCCGAATCTTTCTCGAGGGCACGCAGCCTAAACACGCAGGAAACTGATATGTTGCAAAAACGGAAGGATTGGCGGCGAAAAACAGCAACGCCGCGGGGGTGTCTCCCCAAGGGAGTGGGCGGCGGTGATCAGTGAACTTATGTGGGCGAGACCATTATGACGTTGCGGCCTGGGGCAAGAGGGATGTCTTTGCCGTTCCAGCGGAAGACGCCGGAAAGGCCCTCCGGCAGGGAGATGGTGCCGGATGCCTTGCCACCGTCAAACGAAAGGTCGAGCTTGACATCGCCCTTCGGCGTGGGCGTAGAGCTGCGGATGCGCTTTAAGTGCGCCGGCTGAGGCTCGACAATCACCCGCTCGTAGAACGGCGCGGCGCTTTTAACGCCTGCGACGCCGGTGTGGAGGTGCCAGAGCGGGTGCGAACCCCAGCCGTGGCAGTCGCTGCGCGAGTCGATGCCGGGCGTCTCAAGGATGGTGGAGAGGTGCCAGCCAAGGCAGTTGCGCCAAAAGCCGAGGTTGCCGAAGAAGAGATCTGCGCGGCGGAACTTGAAGTACGTCGAAAAGAGGTAGTGCTTGTAGTAGATGGTGCCGCGCACAAGGTCCGGCGTCTCGACAAGCGCCTTGAAGCAACGCGCGGCCTCTTCGCCGGTCACTACATCCGCCAGCAGGGCCAGGCACTGCGAATGTTCGCTAAACTGAGCCTTGCCGACGTTCGACGCAAAAAGGGACTTCTCTTCGCACCAGAACGCGGCCTTGATGGCCGCCTTGAGCTTCATAGCCCTGCCGCGCCAGTAGTCGGCGAGGTCATGGTCGCCGACTGCATCCTCCGCAATCACCGCCGACAGCATTGCGTGGAGGTACTGCAAGTTCATCTCAGCGTTGGGGTTTTCGGAGTCGCCATCCGGCGGCACCCCGAACTTCCACGGCGAAGAAGCCCAGTCGATGAAGTTCCATCCCGGCGTTTTGCAGAGAAGTCCGTCTTCGCGCGCGAACTCGTCCATGCCCATGAGCGTGTGGTTTAGCCCCGGCAGCTTTGACTTAAGCCACTCGCGGTTTGCATGGTTCCAGGCGTAATCGCCGAACATCATCGCCTCGCAGCACGTAAAGCCGAGCGCGTCCTGCACGCCGCGCGTAGGGCAGTTCATCGGAATCTGCCCGTTCTCGCGCCTGTCGGCGTCGTAGAGATTGATGGCGTTCCTGACCATGCGGTCCTCGGTGTCGAAAAGCCCCGAGACGAGATACTGGAGGCGACTGTCGCCCGGATACATCTGCTGTTCGTAGTAGGGGCAGTCGAAGAACATCTCGTGCATGCACATCTGAAGCGAGCGTGCGCATACGGGCTGCATCTTCATGACAAACTCGTCGTCACAGTCGAACGAGGCCGACATCTCTACGGGATAGCGCGTCTCCGCGATTTCGACGCCGTCAAATTTAAGCGGCTCGTCCCCAGTCTCCACCGTCAGCCGACACCAGCGGCCGCACCGCCACCACGGCGTTGTAAATCGGGCACCCTCTCGTCCGTCACAGAGGAAGACGTCGCCAAACGGGCGCGGCATGTCAAGGCCCTCGAACGCGGCGCGGTCGCCTTTCTTGCCGTCGGGACCGGTCAGGCACTCCGCCCAATCCCAGCTGACGCGCGCGTCCTTCCCGCCAGAAACGGCGAGGACGGGATACGCGCAGTAGTAGTTGCCAAGGTCCCAAAGAGCCGTCACTTTCGAATTGGCAGGCACGACAGCCCCAGCCTTAAGCGCGTCGAACCCGCGCTTGACCGAGCCCGGCGTCTTGAGCTCGTGCATCATGTCCTTAAGCGGCGACGGGAAAAGCTTCCACCCCTGAACGACGAGCCCGGCCCAAGTCTTCACCGGCCCGCGCACGACGACGGCATCTGACCACGCCCCTGCGGCTGGCTCTTCGTCAAGAAGCCCCGTTCCGCGCACCTCGCACTGCGAGCCTACGCCGAACGCGCCTGACTTCCCCTTGTGCGTCATACGCGTGCAGACAAGCGGCGCAACCTGCCAAGCCGCCTTGCCTGTCGAGAGCTGCTCGTCGTACGCGCCGCCAGCCTTCACTATGAATCCACCGCGCACGGAAACCTGCGCAAGCGGCGCGTGCTCGCCGACCTGCCAGCAGACCGCCTCCAGCCGATGCGAGCCCGGCTTAAGACCAGTCACGCGGTAGCTCTGGTAGTTCCAGCGGTTCGGAAGCCCGCGCATCGGCCCACGCGCAATCTCCTCGCCGTCAACAAGCAATATGAAGCGCTCGTCCGCAGAAACGTCTATCTCAATCGGCTCGTCCGTCGCAACGAAGTCGCGCCGGAAGCGGAAGAACGCCTGCGGCATCTTCGCAAGCACTTCTGGCGTCGTGCGCGTATCGGAGAAAACTGCCCCGCCCCAAACATCACTGCCCTTAGCCCATATCCACGACGCCTCGTCTATCGGCTGTTGCACGCGCACGTTCGTGTCGCCGCGCGAATGCCGTTCGGGACGGAACACCCGCTCGACCGCAACCGCGCCGGTCGCAGTCACCGATATGAGTTCCAAGACGGCGCAGAGAACGCCAATACGCATCTTCATGTCAAATCTCCCTTAAAACGAACAGCCGAGAAAGTTCACGTCCGTGCAGTCTTCCGAGACGACAGGCGGACGGCCATCCGGCCCGCCATAACACGAAAGGCGCACGTTCTCGAACTCGACGCCGTCAGCATGGCGCAGATAGAACCCGTATGCCGGAAGCGGCGTGCCAAAGCAGCGATTTTCAGGATACGATTTTTCCTTTTCTGGAACTGGCGCATTCCAGTCCACGCCGGATATTCCGCCCTTCAAGACGAGGTCGATGTCGCGAAGCACGATACCGCCGCCGATGCGCCGATTCGGAACGCCGGTGATCGAACTCGCAATCCAGCTACAAGAAAAGCCCTTCACGCGCTCGATCTTCACGTTGCGGAAGCTCCGTTCCACGTCAGCCCCGTGACGCGCGCCTACACGCAGGAAGATCGGGGTCTGCACGCCGCTCCGCATCTCGATGTCGCGAATCTCGACGTCCTCAATCCGGCCGCCGTCGACGGCCTCCAGGCAGATTCCCGATATCCCGCTGATTTCATCCGTTACGCCCCAGACGCCGCGCCTAAACCACTGGAGTCCGTCAAACGGCGCGGCGCGGCACCGCTCGAGAACGCAGTTGTAGACTCGCCAGTTGCGGAAAGTGCCGTACGAGGCGGTGCCGAGCTTTATGAAATTGCAGTTTGAGGCGAGGCGGCAGTTGCGCACCACGACGTTCTCGCACACGAACGCGGCATCGTGTATCTTGCCGCAGATCGCATCGTCCTCGCAGTCGATGTCGCAGTCCTCGATCAGCACGTCGCTCGCCTCGATGTCGAATCCGTCGTTGTTGTAGTTGGCGTGCCCGTCGACCTTCACGCCGCGGACCACGATTCCCCGGCACCGCTGAAAGAAGCACGTCCAGGAAGCCGAGTCCCTGAGCGTCACGCCCTCAATCCTTATTCCCTCGGTGTCTTGCAGGACGACGAGCTTCCAGCGCCCCGGAAGGTTGTTGCTCGTCGGGCGGAAGGTCTCCCCCAGACCGTCGATTTCGCCCTTGCCGACAATCGCAATGCCCCTTGCATTGCGCGAAAGGATCATGGCGTTGTCCTGGTCGTGCTCGTGCACGCAGCGCTTCGCGCGGCCAAGAAGCGCATTCGTCTCTGCGTAGAGCCGCGCACCTTCCGCAAGGTCGAGGGTGACGCCGCTCTTCAATTCAAGAAACGCAATCGGGTAGTCGCCGCGCGCGACATGGACGCTTCCGCCCCCTGCGGCGGAAACGCGGTCAACCGCCGCCTGCAACGCCGCGGTGTCGCAGGGCGGCAACACAGTCTCGGAAACGCCGACCGCGGCCTCGTCCGACGTAAGTCCATCAGCGGAGGCCGTAAGGACGATCCGCCCCTCGCCTTCACGCCGTATGACGACAACGGCCTTGCCAAAGAAGAGCGAATGGGCGGACGGATCCGCAAACGATTCCATCGCGCGCGGATTTCCGTTTCCGGCTGCGACTATGCGCCCAGGACCAGACACGGAAAACGAAAGCCTGTTGTCGGCCAGCGGATTGCTGACGCCAGCGGCATCGACGGCATCGACCTGGAAGAAGGCATACTCACCGTCGCAATAGTCTTGCGTCAGCTTTAGCGCAACGGGCTTTCCTGCCGTGCGCACGACGGCTTCGCCAATGCGCGCCCCGTTCCTGTAGGCAACGGCGTTCACCTCGCCAGGCTCGTAAACCGTATCAAACCACATGAGCCGATACTTGCCGCAAACCCGATAGCAGGCATTGGTGCGACCACCCGGCAGGTCGAACGCCCCCTTCCGCCGCATGCCCTGCGACCGCCCGTTTATGAACAACTCCGCCGCGTCACCGCTTGTGTACACGAAGACGGGGGTAGGGGTCAGGGGACAGGGGTCAGGGGTCAGGGGACAGGA
>JBGUVV010000044.1:0-4324 GCA_045220525.1 Kiritimatiellia bacterium | reverse complement strand
TCCGTTCGAGATGTCGCTGGCGGAACTGGCGACCAACGCGACGGCTGCCGCTTTCAACGCTCCATTCTCGATTTCGTTCGTGGCGCTTGCCGACGAGGACTCGCAGACCGCCGACCGCGACGGCGACGGGATTTCGACTTACGACGAGATCTTCACGTACCGCACCGACCCTGGCCTCGTTGACACGTCGGGCGACGGAATCTCAGATGGCGCGGCCGTCGCCCTTGGCCTCGACCCCCGCCTAAGGCACGTCCCCGACGCTGACATCCTAGCGCGGGTCGCGGCTTCAGCGACAAACGGTGCGTTCGCCGCGAACATCGTCGCGACGAACTCTCTTGTTTCGTGGAAGCTTTTCGACGGGTTCGCGGCGGAAGTTCCGCAAGGGACCACGAACGTCATATGGGAACGGACGTTCCGGATCAACCGCACAAGCGCATGGCAGCAGTTCTTCGTGTCGGCGTCGCCGACGGGTGCCGCGTCGTGGCGGTTGGAGGGGATGCGCCTTGAATGGGACGCAGGCGAGGGCGCATGCGGGGCTATTGAGGCATCGCCTTATGGCGACAGCTTCCGCATTCCCCTTGCGACTAACGACTTCCCGTCGGCGCTTACGCTTCGCCTCCGCACCATCGGCGGGTTCGCCCGTTCGCCGGCGCCGCTGCACTTCATAGCGTACGCCTCGGAGTTCAGCGTCGTGGGCGGAACGGAGATATCCGGACCAGGGGGGCGGAGGTTCCATGTCTTCACCGAAGGGTCGGACTCTTCGATACGGCTTGTGATAGACAGTTCGCGCCGCCCGTGCCTGGCTCCGCTGGCGGACGAAGCGTGCGGAATGGCGGAATTTGGGGAAATGGCCGCAAGAGGCTTTGCCTTCGATGGCGACGTGTCGGGAGGGACGATACGCGCCAGCCGTCCGGGGACGTGCGCGCTTCCAGACGTATCCCTCGGCGTGTTAGACGTCTCTACTCCGCAGAGCCCTATGCGCGGCATCCCTGCGCCAAGCGGAGAGGGAATCATTGTCATCGACCCGTCAGTCAGATGGGAGTGCGAGGGGCACGGATGCGACCGCGACGGACTCGGCTACGACTGGGACGGCGATTGCTACTACGAAGAGGATCGCTATCCGCTCGACTCGAAGTGCCTACGAAGGAAATGGTATCGTGACTGGTCCGGGGGCTGGACGCACGACAGCTGCGTGCTCGCCGTCTCCAGCGGCATGCCCGAATGCGACGGCGTCACTACGTCAGTCGACGGGAACAGGGGCGCAGTGCTCGTATATGGCGTCGAGGTCTGGTCCGGCGAGGCGGAGCATGTGTACGACGACACGTGCATCGACTGGTACGCCGAGGATGTCCTCGGGGATGGATGCGATGGCTGCGACTCAGACTGCGCGGATGGGAACTGCGATTCGTTGGAGGGTTCGTCCCTCGGGTCGCTCAAGTTCCGCATTCCGCTCGGGGCGCCAGTCAAGGAACAGGTCGCTGGCTTCGCATGGTTCTCGACCGATGGGCCGGTCGCCATCTCCAAGTCGATTTTCCAGATACTCGAACACCCCTGCGCAAGCATCTCCGTCACGACCGAATCGGGGGTGAGGCGCATCGTGTGCCACGATTTGAGGGGGCGCGACCTTCGCATCGAGGACATCGCCGACGGTGCGCGGATAACCATCTACGACACCGCCGCGCAGACGCTGGAACACATCTGGGAGATTGTGAACGTCAACGGCAGCGCGTCTCAGGTGCGCCTCAGGAAGATCAGCCGCCTGAACAACGTGATGTCCGACGAGACCTATACATATGACGACGGCGACTGGACGCGGTTCGACAATATCGCCGGCGTAGGAACCCTGCTTACGATATGCAACGGCTTCGCCGACTATGGCGACGGCGTGAAGAGCGAGACGCGCACGCTGACTGACGCCTCCGGGAACGTGCTTTCGCTAGTCACGACAGAGCAGAGCCGTGTCGGCGAGTGCGACAACGCCGTCTTGCGCGAGACGTACCGCGAGGAACACACGGGCATGAACTTTAAGTGCTCGTGGGCCGACTATTGGAACGACCCTGCACACTCGGGCCGCCACGGCCGGCCGCGCCTTGTGTGGGGCGATGCCCGAGCGTGGGTGTATGCAGACTACGACGACTGCGGACACGAGACGCTGCGCGTGGAGCAGCGAGGCGGCGACGCATTGCCGTCCGAGTTCCCTTGCGTTGTCTCGAATGAACTGCAGAACGCATCTACTCTTGAGGACGCGTTCGTGACGGTCCGCGACTTCACGCCGCTTCCCGGCGATACGGGCCACCAGGATGACGCGGCGCGTCCGCGCACCGAGACGCGCTACGTCGTGACGAACAGCGTAGCAACGCTAATCGGGCGCACTTGGACGCGCTACACGCGCTTCGACCGCGACGGGTACGCGGCGGTCAAGCGCGAGACCTGGCGGGCGGCCGATGCACAATCCGCAGCACTCAACTTTTCAACCTTTCAACCTTTGAACTTTTCAACCGGCATCGCCTATTCCTACGAGATCACATACGCCGACACGGGCGACGGGACGCCGCTTCTCATGCGGAACGCCGCCGCCGAGACGCTGGACGAGGACGGGGTCCTCACGGTCAACTCCTACTCTCTGTCTGGCGGCGTCCTGATCCAGATGTCACACAAGTCGTATATGTCGCATCCTCTGCCCGCATACGAGGTTGTCGAGCGCGATGCCTCCTACGGCACTGTTCTCAGGCGCACGACCCGTTTGGCCGACGGCGATGCGGTCATCGCGGACGAGCAGTCGATCTACGACAGCCAGAACCGACTGCGCTCCACGACCTACCTTGACGGCACTTCCCTCACGAACGCCTACTCCTGCTGCCGCCTTCTTTGGAGTCGCGACCGCGAGGGGTGCAAGACGCTTCGCTCGGCGGAGACCGGCACCGACCATCTCTATAACGCCATGGAGGACGTGTGGCTCGCAGACGTGTCGACGAACGGGCAGTACCGCGTCACGCAGCGTTTCTACGATGCACTTGGACGGGAGACGAACACGGTAGTAGGAACATCCCACACCCCCGGCGCATCCGCGTCGTCCACCTCAGCTTTACACTCTACACTCTACTCATTGCACTCTTTTTATCCCTATGGCGGCTCCGACTACTCCGTCAAGATCGACGAACGGGGAAAGGTAACCACTTCGCGCACGTACATCCTTGGTAGCGGCATTGCCTCGGTTGAGACGGTGTACACCAATGACGTGGAGGTCATGTCCACGACTAGCAGTTCCTCCTTCGACGGTGGTTCGTCCACGCGCCGCGAGTGGGGTGGAGACAAGTGGACGGATGAGAGCCGCTTCGAGGACTATGCCGCCGACGGCAAACGCATCGAGTACGTGGTTACGGAGTCCTCCGACTACGGCGTCGTCACAAACTCCGTCGCGACCTACGATCTCCTCGGTCGCCTTGTGTCCAAGGCCGTTCCCGGCGCAAACGGCTCGTCCATCGTCACGGCCAACACATACGACGGCGCATCCACCCGCATCCTCGCCACAACCTATACGGCTGGCGACGTCGTGCGCACCACCACCTATCTTTACGACGACTTCTCCGAGCAGGTCGGCACAGTGCTTGACGGCATCACAAGTCGCGAAGAGACGACATACGAAACCGATGCGTCTAACGTCGTGTGGAAGGTTGTGTCGTCATCAGTCGCCGGCCCGTCCACCAACTCCCTTGCAATCGTCCGAACGCGACTTACGGGCCTTTCCGACTCCTGTCGCCGCCATACGGTAGAATTGGCAGGGACGGGCGTCACGCCAGCCCGTAGCACCGAGACGCATGCATCCTACGACCCTGCTACGGACATCGAAACTGAAACAGTCACGTCCTCCGTCGCCCCGTCCATTGTCCGTCGCTACCGCCACGGCGTCCTTCTTTCCGAGGAAACAGTCGGGACAACCATGTTCAACACCTACGACGCATTCGGGCGCGCCGCGGCCACGTTGCGCTCCATCGGGAATTCGCAGCCGCTGCCGATTCAGGCATTCGACTACGCCCCCTGTGGCGACATCATGGCCATGCACACGTACACCAATGGCACTGACTTCGTTACCGAAGCCTATGGCTACGACATGCTTGGCAATAATGTCGCAATGACCGATGCGCTTGGCAACACGGTCTTCAAGTCCTATGACCCGTTTGGCAACGTTGTTGCCGAATGGGGTGCGACCTACCCTGTGCGCTTCGCCTACGACACAGAAGGGCGCCGCACCTTGCTTTCGACGACACGGGATGGTACAATATGGGACGTGACGACGTGGGAATACGATCCGGCGACCGGCAGG